>NZ_JBFBBN010000023.1:0-74110 GCF_040682715.1 Amycolatopsis sp. NPDC051128
ACGCTACGTCGCCCGCGAAATCTACCCACACCTCACCGCAGACCTCGCCGCAATCCACCACCTCACCCTTGACAAACCATAGGAGCATCATTGGGTGCGCTCGACGCACCGAACGCCACATTGGGTGCGCTGGACGCACCGAATGCCACATTGGGGCGCTTCGACGCTGGAAAGCGTGTGGCCGCAGCGGATCCCGTGGTACTGCGGGAAGGTCGGCCGGCGCGGGCTCCTAGGAGATCTTCCGGACCGGTTCGCCGCCGAGCAGGTAGTCCAGGTCGATCCGGCCGCCCGCCGCCGCGAGGACCGCGTCCACCGCCAGGTCCACGTCCAGCTTGCGGCCGTGCTGGTCGGCGTAGGCGCGCATCAGGTTCCCGATGTGCCGTTCCGGGTTGCGCCACGTCGGCCACCGCAGCGACGCCTGCTTCGCCAGCTTCGTGAAGTCGGACTGGCGGGCGGTCGCCTCCAGCAGCCACTCCAGGTAGACGCGCATCGCGTGGACGGCGGTGTGGCCCGGGTTCGCCACCGGACCGTGGCCGGGCACGAGCGTCCGCGGCCGGAACGTGTCCTGCAGCCAGTCGAGCGCGTCGAGCCAGCCCGGGATCGAGCCGTGCACCGCCATCGGCGTGCTGCCGATGAACACCAGGTCGCCGGTGAACAGCGTGCCCGAACGCGGCTCGTGCACCACCAGGTCGCCCGCCGTGTGCGCGACGCCGGGCACCGCCACCACGTCGGCGACGGCGCCGCCGAGGTCGAGCCGCTGCCGGCCGGTCACCGCCCGGACCGCGTCGGGCTTCGGCGGCTCGAGCATGCCCCAGTGGGTGTAGCTGAAGACGTTGCCGTAGGTCTGCGGCCCGGCCTTGACCAGTTCGACGCTGCCGGGCGCGGCGAGTGCCGTCCCGCCGTCGCGCAGGGCGACGCCGAGGCCGTTGTGGTGCTCGCCGTGCGCGTGCGTGATGACGACGGTGAGCTCCTGGTCGCCCGCGTACTTGCGGACGTCGCGGAGCAGTTCCAGCGTCGCCTGCTCGGTCCCGCAGGTGTCGATCAGCGCGACGCCCTCGGTGCCCTGGATCCAGCCGCTGTTCGCGACGAACCAGTCCGCCGGGCTTTTCACGTACGCCACCACTCCCGGGCGCGCGTGCCGGAGCGGCACGATGTTCGATCTGACGGCCGGCATGCTTTCCTCCCCTGAACTGACGAAGCGGTTAACGACGGCAACCGGGTCAGGTTGCGCGGTTTCTCCCGGAATGTTCGGGCGGCACCTCGTTCACGCTCGGTGGCCGTCGACGCGCGACGCGGTCTAGACCAATGGGAATGATAGATCCTCGGCGGGCGGCTGTCACTGACAAGAACCGGCCCTTCGAAGTGAACTCCCCACAGCGAATTCCGGTGAATTTCGATCGGTTGCCCGGTCGATCGGCTGTCCGGGCCCGTGAACAGAAAGGGTCTTGACAGTCGATCACGATTGTCCATACTGGTATATACCTTTATGGGAGGGTCCGGGTGAAACGGCGGGGCTTCGCGCACATGGGCTGACGGAAGGTCTGAGGGGTCCTTCCGTCGGCCGCGCGAAGCCGTCGACCGGCTGTCGGTCACGGCATGCGTTGACACGATTACTGGTACGAACCAGTATGTCTCCTGCCGTCCGGGAGGAGAAAGATGGCGGGGGCACATGTCCGGGTCGACAACCGGCTGGTTCACGGGCAGGTCACCGTCGCGTGGACCCGCCACCTCGGCGTTCGCCGGCTGCTCGTCTGCAACGACGACGTCGCCGCCGACGACGTGCAGCGGATGCTGCTCCCGCAGGCCGCGCGCGGCCTGCCCACCGACGTGCTCACCGTCGCCGGGACGCTCGACGCGGCGGCCGGTACCGGCATCATGATCATCGTGAAGCACCCGCAGGACGTCTTCCGCCTCGTCGAGGGCGGGCTGCGGCCGGAGGTCGTCAACGTCGGCAACGTCGCGCCCCGGCCAGGCACGGAGTACACCATGGTCACCCGCTCGGTCGCGGTCACTGCGGACGAGGCGGACGCCTACCGCAAGCTCGCCGCGGCGGGCATCCCGCTGGTCACACAGCTGCTGCCGCGGGACAAGCCCGCCGAATTCGTCCCGCTGCTCGACCGGAAAGGGCTGTAGCCCCGCATGCTCGTCGCGCTGGCCCTGACCATCTGGGCGATCTACTGCACCTATGACGGGCTCGGTCCGTTCCTCATCTACGCCCAGCGCCCGCTCATCGCCGGCTCGGTGGCCGGGCTGATCACCGGGCACCCGTTGCTCGGCCTGCTGATCGGCGCGACGCTGGAACTGGCCGCCCTCGGCGTCTACACCTACGGCGGCGCCACGATCCCGGACTACCAGACCGGCGCGATCGTCGGCACCGCGCTGGCCGCGGGCGCCGCCGGCGACCCGGCCGCGCAGGCCGCGATCGGGATCGGCGTCGGGCTGCCGGCGGCGATCCTGCTGGCCGCGCTGGACCCGGTCGGCAAGATGGTCACCACCGCGCTGGTGCACCGGGCCGACGGCTACGCCGCCGACGGCAACGCGCGCGGCCTGGCCACGATCCACTGGGTCAGCCTGGTGCCGTGGGTCGCGGTCCGGGCGATCCCGACGTTCCTCGCCGCGCTCGCCGCGTCCGGCGGCCTGGTCAAGGACATCACCGCGCGCATCCCGGCCGGGTTCGTGCAGGGCATGACGCTGGCCGGGGCGCTGCTGCCGGCGGTCGGCTTCGCGCTGCTGCTCGGCATGATGGAGCTGCCGCGGTACTGGTACCTGCTGCTGATCGGGTTCGTCGGGTTCGCCTACCTGCACCTGCCGGTGCTGGGGATCGCGCTGGTCGGCATCGCCGTCGCGATGCTGTTCGTGACGTTCAAGCGCGACGAACCCGCGCTCGCGGCGCCCGACGCCGCCGAGGAGCCCGCCGCCGACCCGCGCCTGACGAAGCAGGACCTGCGCCGTGCGTTCCGCCGGTACTTCTGGTCGAGCCAGATCTCCTGGAACTACGAACGGATGCAGGCGCTGGGGTTCGCGTACTCGATGGAACCGGTGCTGCGCCGCCTCTACCCGGAGAAGGCCGACTACGTCGCCGGCCTGCAGCGGCACCTGCAGTTCTTCAACACCTCGGTGCTCATCGGCGGCCCGCTGATCCTCGGCTCGAGCATCGCGCTGGAGGAGGCGGGCACGCCGAAGTCGGCCGCGAGCACGAAGGTCGCGCTGATGGGGCCGCTGGCCGGCATCGGCGACACCGTCGTCTTCGCGCTGTACAACAGCATCGTCTTCACGATGGGCGCGTCGTGGGCGCTGCAGGGCAACTGGCTCGGCCCCGCCTTCGCCGCCGTCATGGTGCTGGTGCCGTACGCGCTGGTGCGGCGCTGGCAGTTCGGGTTCGCCTACCGTGAGGGGAAACGGCTGGCCGGGCACCTCGCCGCCGGCGCGCTCGCGCGCGTCGCGCAGGGGGCGACCGTGCTCGGGTTCGTCGTGCTCGGCGGGTTCATCCCGTCCATCGTCAAGGTCGTCACCACGCTGACCTACCGGCAGACCACCACGGTCCAGGGGCAGCCGGTGACACAGGCCGTGGCGATCCAGGACCGGCTCGACGAGCTGGTCCCGTTCCTGCTGCCCGTGCTGGTCACCGCCGGGGTATACCTGCTGACGGCCAAGACCCGGCTGCGTCCGGTCTGGATCATCGCCGCCGTCGCCGTCACCGGGGTCGTCCTGGGGTGGCTCGGCTGGTTCGCGCCGTCAGCCCCGGCGAAGAGTTAGGGAGTCCGCCATGACCGTCCCGATCATCCTCGCCGGGCACGGCCGCCTGCCGTCCGGCGTCGGGGAAGCCGCCGAGATGATCCTCGGCTCCCAGCCGCGGCTGAAGGTCTGCGAGCTGAGCCCGCGCGACAGCCAGGAGGAGTTCGGCGCCCGGCTGCTCGAGCTGGCCGGCGACGCCCCCGAGGTGCTCGTGCTCGCCGACCTCCACGGCGGCTCGCCGTTCAACGCCGTCCGCGCGCTCGCCACCACGCCGGGCGCTCGGATCCGCATCGAGCTGGTCGCCGGGCTCAACCTGCCGATGCTGCTCGAGGTCCTGCTGCACCCGACCGACGACGTCGCCGGGCTCGCCGGGGTGGCTCGCGCCGCCGGCCGCGACGGCGTCGTCGACGTCCTGGAATCCACCTGGTGACCGCCGTGCTGCTGCTCGCCGCGCAGGACGTCCGGATCACCCCGGGGCCGGGGCACCCGCTCGGCGGCTACCTCGCCCGGCACGGCGTCGCGACCGGCACGCACGACGACCTCGAGGCGTCGCTGATCTGGCTGTCCACCGAGGACGACCCCGGGGTGCTGTGGGTGGCGCTGGACGCGCTGGCGGTCGACGCCGGGCTCACCCGCACCCTGGCCGACGCCGTCGCCGCGGCGGTGGGCATCGACCCGGACCGGGTGCTCGTCTGCGCGTCGCACACGCATTCCGGGCCCGAGGGCTGGACCGGCCCGCTGCACCCCGGGCTGCCGGGGCAGCGCGACGCCGGGCTGGTCGGCGGGATGGCGGAGAAGGTCACCGGCGCCGCCCTGCGGCTGCGGGCCTGCCGCGGCCGGGTGCGGGCCCGCTGGCACGCGGGCGAGACGGAGGCCGTCGGCGGCAACCGCTACCGGCGGGACGGGCCGCACGACACGTCGTTCGGCGTCCTCGAACTGCGCCGGGACGACGGCACCCCGGCCGCGCTGCTGTTCGACTACGCCAGCCACCCGACCGTGCTCGGCCCGGACAACCTCACCTGGTCGGCGGACTGGCCGGGCGCGACCCGCCGCGAGCTGGCCGCGCTGATCGGGCAGCCGGTCGCGGCCTTCCTGCAGGGCGCGGCGGGCGACGCGAGCTCGCGGTTCATCCGGCGCGGCCGCGACCACGCCGAAGTCCGCGCGCTCGGCGGCCACCTGGCGACGTCGATCGCGCGCACGCTCGCGGCGGCGTCTCCGCTGTCGGCCGTCGGCCCGGTCCGGCTGTCGCGGTCCGTGCTGCAGCTGCCCTACCGCGACGTACCGTCCATTGAGGACAGTCTGGAGCTGCGCCGGCTGGCCGAGGAGGAGTGGCGGCGCGAGCTGGCCCGCAGCGGTGAGGACCACCCGGACGTCCGGATCGCGCGGACCCGGTACGAGGGCTGCGCGATGCTCGCGGCGATGGCCGCCAGCGACCGGCCCACCGGCTGCGCCGAGGTCCCGGTCAGCGTGGTGTCGCTCGGGGAGATCGCCTGGCTGCACACGCCGTTCGAGCTGTTCGCCTCGCTCGGCCTGCGCATCCGCCGCGGCAGCCCGTTCCGGCACACGCGGGTGATCGGGTACACGGACGGCTACCTCGGCTACCTGCCCGACGCCGACGGTCACCGCGACGGGATCTACGAGTCGTACGTGACACTGTTCGGCCCGGACGCCGCCGAGGCGCTGGTGGAGCACTGCCTGAAGCTGCTGCACGGGCACCAGGTCAGCCGGGTGGCCGAGCCGGGCGCCGGAGGTTGCCCAGGTCAGGACGCGTGACTGCGCCGGGCCTGGGTGAAGACCGTGTAGCGGTCGCCGCGGTAGAGCGACCGGCCGGCTTCGATGACGCCGCCGCTCTGGTCGTGCAGGGTGCCTTCGATGATCAGGCACGGCTGGGTGGTTTCGATGCCGAGCAGCGCGGCGTCGTGACCGTTCGGCAGCACCGCCGAGATCGCCGTGTCGTTCCATTCGGGGCGCACGCCCCAGCGTTCCTCGATCGTGCGGTGCAGGGACTGGGTTTCCCAGTCGAACAGTTCGATGTCCGGGAACCGGTCGACGGACAGGTTGGTGCGCTCGACCGCGAAGGGCTCGTCCTCGACGTAGCGGAGCCGCTCCAGCCGGAACACCCGCGCGCCCGGTGGCACGTTCAGCCGGCCGGCGATGCGCGGGCCCGCGGACTCCACCTCGGCGTGCAGCACCTTCGTCTTCGGCACCACACCTCTGGCCTGCATGTCCTCGGTGAACGAGGTCAGCATGTCGATGTGCGCCGCCTGCCGCTCCGCGGTGAAGGTCGCGGTGCCGTGCTGGCGGTACAGGACGCCGTCGGCGACGAGCCGGTTGATCTCCTGGCGGACGGTGCCGCGGGCGACCTGGAAGTGCTCGGCGAGGAACCGCTCCGACGGCATCAGCCTGCCGGGCCCCGCCTCCGTCGCGACGCTTTCCAGGATTTCGCGGAGCTGATCGCCCTTCGGCCGCCCCGGCTGCAGCGCGTCCGGGAGCCGGAGATCGCTCGCGGCGACGTGTTTCGGACGGGGCATGCCTTCAGTATGTCTCGCCGCACGGGCGGAGGTAACACCCGGCACTCGGCCGGCGGTGGGCGCGGCGCGGGTCAGCCCGCGGCGAGGCCGGTGAGTCCGGCCAGGAAATCCCTGGCGAGGGCTTCCCCGGTGACGTGCCCCACGGCGCGGTAGAGGGCGAGAGACTCCTGGGCCGTGCCGTCCGCGAGCGTCGACCGGCCCGCCGCGGCTTCGACGGCGGCCAGCCCCAGCAGGGCCTCCGCTTCCACCACGCGGAACCCGCCCGCCCGCGCCGCGTCGAGCGCCGTCCTGGCGTGTTCGCCGGCCTCGCCCGCGCGGCCGGCGGCGGCGAGGACCCGCGCCAGCGTCGCGGCCGCCTCGGCGAGCTGACCCCGCAGCCCCGACTCGGCGGTCAGCTCCCGGGCCTCACGCAGGACGCGTTCCGCGGCGACCAGGTCACCCCGGCCCTCTTCCGCCCGGCCGAGCGCGATCAGCGCGGCGGCCTCCACCTGCCGGTCGCCGTCGCGGCGGACGCACTCGAGCGCCGCTTCCGCGGTCCGCGCGGCTTCGTCGTGGTCTCCGCGGGCGACCTGCACGGCGCTCATCGCGTTGAGCGCGGTGGCCTCGCCGAAGCTGGACCCGAGCTCGCGGAAGGCCCGCAGCGCCTGTTCGAGGACGTCCCCGGCCTCCGCCAGCCGCCCGATCGCCAGGAGCACCCAGCCGAGGTCGGCGAGGTTCGCCGCCTCCCAGAACGCGAGGTCCTCCTTGCGGGCCAGCGCGATCGCCTCGACCAGGCAGTCCTCGGCCTGCTCCAGCCGGCCCAGCTGCCGGTAGTGGCAGCTCAGCGAGTTCAGCGCGAGCGCTTCGCCCGACCGGTTGGCCAGCTCGCGGAACAGCTGGATCGCGCGCCGGCTGTGTTCGACCGCCTCCGACAGCCTGCCGGTCCACTCCAGCATCGCCCCGAGGTTCGCGACCGCCGTCGCCTCGCACTCCCGCCAGCCGCACGCCCGGCTGGCCAGCACCGCTTTTTCCGAGTGCCGGATGCCCGCCTCGTGCTGGCCCTCCCGGAAGTAGGCGCCGCCGATGGACAGGTGCACCAGCGCCTCGGCCGGCTGGGCGCCGTGGTCCTGCGCCGCGCGCAGCACGATCGGGGCGAGCTCCAGCCATTCGGCGCGGCGGCCGTGGTCGTGGAAGAACCGCCGCAACGCGTCGGCGAGGTACCAGGCGCCGGGGTACGGCCCGCGCGTCGCGGCCTGCCGCAGCGCGGCCGACAGGTTCGGCACCTCGACGTCCAGCCAGGCCACGGCTTCGGCCGCGCCGGCGAAGGCGACCGGGCTCGGCGCCGCCGGCGCGTCTTCGCGGGGGAGCGTCACGATGCGCGCGCCGAGCAGCGCGACCGCGGCGTCCGCGGCCGCGCAGTAGCCGGTGAACAGCCGTGCCCAGGCCTGGTCGCGCGCGGCTTCGTCTTCGTCGGCGCGGACGCACTGCTCGGCGTAGCGCCGGGCGAGGTCGTGGAACCGGTAGCGGCGGGGCGCGTGCGCTTCGAGGAGGTTGGCCGCGGACAGCCCGCGCAGCCGCCGGGTCGCGTCGTCCACGGAGACGTCGAGAAGGGCCGCCGCGGCGACCGCCGTGATGTCGGCCCCGGGCACCAGCGCGAGCAGCCGGAACGCCTGCCGCAGGCCGGACGGCAGCGCCTGGTAGGACACCGAGAACGCCTTCGCGACGGCGCTCTCCTCCGCGCCGTCGAAGCCGAGCTGGGCCAGCGGGTCGCCGCGCAGCTCGTCGACCAGTTCGCCGATGCTCGCGACGCCGGTGTTCGCCGCGGCGATCCGCAGGGCCAGCGGGTGGTGGCCGCAGAGCCGCGCCAGCTCCGCGGCCGCCTCCGGTTCGGCGGCGGTCCGGTCGCCGAGCAGCGCGGTCAGCAGCGCCCGCGAGTCGTCCTCCCGCAGCTGCGCCAGGCCCAGCGACCGCGCGCCGGTGCGGGCGACCAGCTCGTCGAGCCGGTGGCGGCTGGTCACCAGCACCCGGCCCGACGACGGCAGCAGCGGCAGCACCTGGGTGGCGTCGCGGGCGTTGTCCAGCACCACCAGGGCCTGCCGGTCGGCCAGCAGCGACCGGTAGAGCTTGGTCTGGTCGTCGACGCCCGGCGGCACGTCCCGCAGGTCCACCCCGAGCGTCCGCAGCAGCTGGGCGAGCGCGGCGGCGGGCGTGAGCGGCTCGTCGTCGGCGTCGAAACCCCGCAGGTTCACGTACAGCTGGCCGTCGGGGAAGCGCGCCCGCGCGGTGTGGGCCCAGTGCACGGCCAGCGCGGTCTTGCCGACGCCGGCGGTCCCGGTGATCACCCAGACGTCGCCGGGTTCGTCCAGCGTGGCCAGCTCGGGCGCCCGGCCGGCGAACCCGCGGACGTCCAGCGGCAGCTCGGCGGGCCGCAGCACGACCGGGGCCGTGGCCGGCGCCGGTTCGCCCTCGTTGCGCAGGATCCGCGTCCGCAGGTCCTGCAGCGCCTGGCCGGGTTCGATGCCCAGTTCGTCCACCAGCAGGTCGTGCGCCCGCGTGTACGTCTCGAGGGCCTCCGGGGTGCGGCCGCAGCGGTGCAGCGAGAGCATCAGCGCGGCCCGCAGCCGTTCGCGGAACGGGTGTTCGTCGACGAGCTGCCGCAGCTCCCCGACCACCTCGCCGTGCCGTCCCGAGGCCAGCTCCTGCTCGTACAGCTCCTCCAGCACGACGAGCCGGCGTTCGGCCAGCGCCGGGCCTTCGCGCTCGGCCAGTGCCTCGCTCACCCCGCCGAGCGGGGTGCCGTCCCACAGCGCCAGCGCGGCACGCAGGTGCGCGACGGCGTCCGGCCCGGAGGTGGCCCTGGCCTTGGCGACCTCGTCGTCGAACACGTCGAGGTCCCGTTCGCCGGGAGCGACCTCGATCACGTAGCCGGGCGCGCGCCGCACGATGACGTCGCGGCCGAGGAGCTTCCGCAGCTCCGAGATGTGCACCTGGAGCCGGCCGCGGACGCTCGGCGGCGCGTTTTCGCCCCAGGTCAGATCGATGAGGCGGTCTTCGGTGACCACGCGGTTCGGGTTCAGCAGGAGCGCGGCCAGCACGGACGTCTGTTTCTGGCCACCGGGCCGGAACGCCCCCGTGTCGCCGAGGACCGTGACCGGCCCGAGCAGGCGGTAGCGCACGTGTTGCCCCCCAGAAGGCGGACCGAAGCGGAACGGAAGTGCTGTGGTCGACCCTAACCCCGGTCGAGAAGGAAGGGGGGCCACGGGTGGACAGGGAAGATCCGGAGCGCCTGTTGTTCGTCTGTTTCCCGGACGTCGGCGACGTCGCCGGCCGCTACCGGGCCTGGCGCGATCCGCGGATCGCCGTCCACGTCGTGGAGCTGCCCGGCCGGGGCGAGCGCCGGGACGAACACCCGTACCGGGACATGTGGCTGCTCGTCGAGTCCCTGTGCGCGGAACTGGCGGGCGTGCTCGCCCGCCCGCACGTCCTGTTCGGGGCGGGACTCGGCGCGCTGGTCGCCTACCGGCTGGCGCAGCGCCGGGTGGCGGGGGACCTGCCGGGGCCGCGGGCGCTGGTCGTCGCGCACCAGCCGCCGCCGGACCGGGCCCCGCGGGCCATCCCGGAGCAGGCGGCGCCCGCCGACGTGAGCCTGCTGGTCAGCGACACGCACGTGCCCGTGGCGCCGCCGTTGCCGTGCCCGATCCGCGGGTTCGGCGAACCGCACGTGATGGCGGGCTGGGGCGAGCACACGAGCGCGGGGTTCGTGCTCGCCCCGGCGCGGGCGCAGGACAGCGCCGCCCTGCTGCGCGACGCGGTCCTGCGCGCGGGCTACCTGATCTCCGCCCTGGCCGTGCAGGGGCCCGCGCCGCCGTCGAAGCTGACCGAGACGTAGCTCGGGCGGTCCTGCGGGACCTTGACGTCCTCGGGGAGGTGGACGCTGACCTTCGTGCCCGCCGTGCCGGTGAACTTCCCGGTGTAGACGGAGTTCGCCGCGCCGTCCGCGTCGACGTAGAAGACGTCCATCGCGAACGTCCCCGAGTCGCCGATGTAGGGGCCACCGCCGATCGTCGCGATGGTCGGGTGGTACTCGGCCGGGCCCGCCGGCTGGTAGGTGATCGAGAAGGTGCCGCGGAACGTGCCCGCGGCGCAGCTCGAGGACACGGTCTGCGCCCCCGTCTCGGATGCCTCCGCGGCGGGCGCGAGGACGACGGCCCCCAGGAAGGCCGTGCCGATGACGGCCTTGAATGCACCGGCTCTCATGTTTCGACTCCTCGTGCTCGTGGGTGTGGCCGATGGTGCCCGGCGCGACTTCCAAATTGCTTCCGTCCTGGGGTTTTGGGTGCTCCTGGTGATCGATTGGTCACGCACCGCCGAAAGTCCCTTGTGGAATCGTGAGCTGCCGCGGGGTTACCCGAGGCGGGTCGCCAGGCCGTCCAGTACCCGTTCGAGCCCGTACCGGAATCCGTCGGCGCGAGCCCCTTCGACGTCCTCGTTGCTCGCCGTGGTGAGGGCGTGCAGGCGGGGGTACGGCTTGCTCGCTTCGGCTGCCGCCGGACGGAGGCTGTCCATCCACTCCTGCTCGCTTCGGCCGCTTCGCGCCAATGTCGTGAGCCACGCCGCCTCGGTCGTGCCCATGCCGATCACGTACGCCATCACCGTGCTGAGCGCGAGGTCCGCCTCGGGCAGGGAAAACCCCGCCGCCTCGAACAGGGCCAGCATGCGCTCGTTCAGCCGCATCACGTTCGGGCCCAGGTACGCCAGCCCGACCTGGCCGAGCACCGACGCCATCCACGCGTGCTTCACCAGCACCGCCCGCGCGCTCGTGGCGCAGACCGTGACCGCCGACCGCCAGTCCTCGCCCTGGATGTCCGGCACCTCGACCTGGCCGTAGACCTCGTCGACGACGAGCTCGATCAGCTCGTCCTTGGTGGCGACGTGCCGGTACAGCGACGTTGCGCCGGCGTCCAGGCGGGCGCCGAGCTTGCGCATGCTCAGTGCTTCCAGACCTTCGGTGTCCAGCAGATCAAGCGCCTCCGCCACGATCTGCGCGCGGCTCAGCGCGGGTTGCTCCCGCCGGCGCCGCGGGCGCGTCCACACCGAGGCCACGGGCTGCTCATCGGCCGGCATCCGGCCTCCTTTCGTCCCGCTCACCTTAGCGCACGACGTGCGCCGCTTGCGTACGTCGTTCGGCTCTGCGTACAGTGTGCGCAACGAGAGAACACCGTACGCAGGAGGCGAACACATCATGACTTTCGACCGCACCCGCTGGCAGCGCCGGTTCGACGAACTGCGCGCCGCGCACCACGTGCCGGGCGCGGCCCTCGCCGTGCTCGTCGACGGTGAGATCCACGAACTGGCCACCGGGGTGCTGCACCGTGGCACCGGCGTGACCGTGACGACCGACTCGGTGTTCCAGGTCGGCTCGATCACCAAGATCCACACCGCGACCCTCGTCATGCAGCTCGCCGAGCAGGGCAAGCTCGACCTCGACGCCCCGGTCCAGGAGATCCTGCCGGGCTTCACGGTCGCCGACCCCGCGGCGTCGAAGACGATCACCGTCCGGCAGCTGCTGTCCCACACCAGTGGGCTCACCTGCGACTTCACCCACGACACCGGACGCGGCGACGACTGCCTCGCCGCCTACGTCGAAGCCGCCCGCGACGTCGCGCTCGACTGTCCCCCCGGGACGGCCATCTCCTACAGCAGCGTCGGCTACAACGTGCTCGGCCGGATCGTCGAAGTGCTCACCGGGCAGACCTGGGACGCCGCGCTCCAGGACCGGCTCTGCGCGCCGCTCGGGTTGACGCACACCGTGACGCTGCCCGAGGACGTCCTGCGGTTCCGCGCCGCGATGGGACACCTCGGGGAAGCGGGCGCCGACCCCGATCCGGCGCCGGTCTGGAACCCGCTGCCGCGTTCGGCCGGGCCGTACGGCGGTGTCCTGTGCGCCACCGCGGCCGACGTCCTGCGGCTCGCCCGGATGCACCTCGACGGCGGGACCGCACCGGACGGAACCCGGGTGCTGCGGGCCGAAACCGTCGCCGCGATGCAGCGGCGCGAGACCGACTGCCCCGACAAGTGGACGGTCGACTCCGATGGCTGGGGACTCGGCTGGACGCTCTACGACTGGGACGGCGCCGCCGGCTTCGGTCACGACGGCGCGACGATCGGCCAGTACGGCTTCCTTCGCGTGGCGCCGGAAGCCGGGGTGGCCGCCGTGCTGCTGACCAACGGCGGCGGTGCCCGCCGGCTCTACTCGGACCTCTTCCGGGAACTGCTCGGCGAACTGGCCGGCATCCGCGTGCCGGCGCCGTTCGGGCCGCCCTCGGCGCCGCTGCCGGTCGTGCTCGGGGAGCGAGCCGGCACCTACCGCCGGGAGGGTGTCGAGATCACGATCTCGGAGCGCGACGGCGTGCCGCACCTGCGGTACGCGTTCGTCGACGGCATGGCCGGTCTGGCGCCGCCGATCGAGTCGGACCTCGTCGCCGTGTCGGATGATGTCTTCGCCGGGCGGGCCGACGGCGCCTTCAGCGATGACTGGATGCCGGTCGTGTTCTCGGCGCTCAAGGACGGCACCGGGTGCGTCTATGTCGGCATGCGCGCGACGCCGAAGGCCGCCTGAGCCGGGTGCCCAGGGTCAGCCGGGTTCGGACGGCGCGAGCTCGAGGGCCTTCTCGGCGCCCTGGATGAGGTCGGCGTAGGTGATCACCTCGACGCGCGAGAGGTGCGCGTTGTAGGTCCGGAGCGTCTCCGCGACCTGGTCGCGCGCCGCGGCGTCCGGCACGTGGGCGGGGTGGCCGATGACGACGGTGGCGAACGCGCGGCGGCATTCGATGCCCAGCCGGTTCTTGATGACGTCGCGCTGCTCGTCGAATTCGCGCAGGTAGTTGAGGGTCTGGCCGACCGCTTTGTTCACTTCGGGACCGACGACGAAGAACTCGCGGTGCTTCACGACGAGATCCGGGACGCAGGCCCGTTTCAGCTCGACCACGTGCAGGGCGCCGTCGGCCCGGATGAGCGGGACGGCCACCTGGGTCAGGGCGGTCAGTGACCGTCGTTTCGCCTTCTCGATGTACTTTCCGCCGAACATCCACCAGCTTTCGCCGAGAATCCGCTGGAATTCGTTCTCCGTGGCGGCCGGATTCCGAACGGCCTCGGACAGTGCGGCGATGACGTCCCGCTGTTTCGCGGTCTGGATGCCGTCGAGCAGCACCTGGAGCGCCCCGTGCGCGGCCGGCGCCTCGGCCGCGTTCGGGGCCTCCGCCAAGGCTTCCGCCAGCTGGGCCAGTTGGCCCGCATCGGCTTCGCCCGATCGGACCTTCCGGATGACCTCCGTCAGCGGGGCGTCGTGCCCGGCTCGCGGCTCGGGCGGCCCGAACCGCGCCGAAAGGAACCGGTGCAGTTCGCCGATGGCGGCGTTCTCGCACGCCCATTGGCTCGCCCCGGGACGCAGGTCGAAACCGGAACCGTCCGGTCGCGGTGTCCAGGAATTGACCATCAGAATCAGTTTTTCGCCGCCGTCCGGTTCGAGGGCCAACCAGATCGTCGCGGTTTTGTGAATCTCCGGGCTTCGGTGAATTACGGCCGTTTCGACGTGCCGGTATCCATTCGGCGCGGAACGTTCGATCCGGTTCCTCAGTTCGGCCGCGGAATCCGGTTCACTGGCGGAGGAGGTCACGCGGGGCGAGTCGCGCCGGGAATCGGCGGCGTTACGGCGCCTTGGTGCGAACGGGCGAATCGCCGGCGGACGGACCCCGGCGACCTGCGGTGGCATGATCACGGTGCGGGCGGCTTCTTGGTGGGTTTGTTTCCTTCGAGTGGTGTGGCCCTGTGGGTGGATTACCCGTCCGCCCGGTGCCGCGTATTTGTCGGCACCGCGTTTGCGGACGCGGAAATCGTCATCTACAGTCCGGCGAATCACGGCTCGACAAGCCGGATTCCGTGATCGAAGGATTCTTTTCCGAGGAGTGGCATGTTCCAACGCGCCTCGACACGCCGGCTCGCGCTGCTTGTCCTGGTCGTCACCCTGCTGAGCGGGTGCAGCCCGTTGGGCGGTTCGCCGACCGCCGGTGACGTCGAAAAGCCGTCGATCCGGGTCGCGATCCTCACCACGGTCGACCTGGCCCCCCTGTGGCTGGCCCAGGAAGGCGGGTACTTCGCCGCCGAGGGCCTCGACGTGCAGACCGACGTCGGCGCCAGCGGGCAGGAGACGCTGACCCGGATGGCGGGCGGGCAGGACGATCTCGCGTTGTCCACCTACACCCTGTTCTTCCTGGCCAAGAGCAGCGGTTCGGCGGACGTGAAGCTGGTCGCCGACGCCACTTCGGCGAGCCCGCGCAGCAACGAGGTCGTCACCGTGCCGAACTCGCCGGTGAAGACCGTGGAAGACCTGAACGGCAAGCGGATCGCGATCAGCTCCAAGAACGCGGCTTCGGACGTGCTGACCCAGTCGGTGATGCGCGACCACGGCGTCGGCACCGACAAGGTGCAGTGGGTCCCGATGCCGCTGCCGGAGATGGGGACCGCGCTGGCCCAGGGCCGGGTCGACGCGGCCTACCAGCCGGAACCGTTCCTCACCCAGTCCGCCAAGACCGCCGGCGCGTACCCGGTGATCGACGCGGCCAGTGGCAGCACCCAGGCCTTCCCCCTCACCGGCTACGGCGCCACGGCCAAGTGGGTCAAGGAGCATCCGAAGACCCTGCGGGCGTTCCAGCGCGCGATGCTCAACGCCACGCGGGCCGCGGTGGACCGCGCCCGCGTCGAGCCGCTCGTCGTCCGCAACGCCCGCGTGGACCAGGACATCGCGAGCCTGATGGTGATGCCCACGTTCGGATCGACCCTGGATGCCCGCCGCATCCAGCGGGTGCCGGACCTGCTGCAGCAGCTGGGGGTCATCCAGGCGAAGCTCGACGCCTCCTCGATGATCGCCCCGCAGGCCAGCACACGCTGAGACCGGGACAGGCCGCCAAGGGCGGGTGCGCGAACCGCGCACCCGCCCTTCTCGTGTCGTAAGGACTTCCCCTGGTGGGCGGCCTTCCCGAAATTTTCGGACCGGTCGTCAAGATCCCGGTCTCGGCGGTGCACCTTGACACGACCGGCGCCGCACCTCACCCTCTTCATACCGACCGCGCGGTACGGCCTGGTCCACATGGTGAGACAGGAGTCAATGATGACCCCTCTTGGTGAGGCACTGCCCGGCGAAGGCCTGCTCGTGGTCGACGGCCTCACCGTGCGCTTCGGCGGCCTCACCGCGCTGCACGACGTTCACCTGAGCGTCGACGCCGGCACCGTCGTCGGGGTCATCGGGCCCAACGGCGCCGGCAAGACGACGCTGTTCAACGTCGTGTGCGGGTTCGTCCGGCCCCAGGCGGGCCGGGTGCTGTGGCGAGGGCGGCCGCTGGTCCGGCACCGCCCCGACCAGCTCGCCGGGCTGGGGATCGTCCGGACGCTGCAGGGGCTCGGCCTGTTCGCCGGGCTGACCGTGCTCGAGAACGTGATGGCCGGGGCGGGCCGCCACGCCCGGACCGGCGTCCTCCCGGCCCTCGTCGGCGCCGGCCGATCGGCGCGCGACGAAGCCGACCTCGCGGGGCGCGCCCGCGAAACCCTCGGCGAGCTCGGGATCGCCGACCTCGCCGACCGGCTGCCCGGCGTGCTGCCCTACGGCGTGCGCAAGCGCGTCGCGCTGGCGCGGGCGCTGGTGGCGGATCCGGACCTGCTGCTGCTCGACGAACCCGCGAGCGGGCTCTCGGCCGCCGAACTCGCCGAGCTCTCGACGTTGATCGTGTCGCTGCGGCGGCGCATGGCGGTCGTGCTCGTCGAACACCACATGGACCTCGTCATGGAGGTCTGCGACCGCGTCGTGGTGCTGAACTTCGGCGAGGTGATCGCGGCGGGCACCCCGGCCGAGATCCAGGCCGACCCCCGCGTGGCCGAGGCCTACCTCGGCGACCCCGCCGAGGAGGCGCCCGGTGCTTGAGGTCGAAGAGCTGTCCGTGGCCTACGGCGCCGTCCGCGCGCTCGACGGCGTCGGCCTGACGGTCGAGCCCGGCGGGATCACCGCCGTGCTCGGCGCGAACGGGGCGGGCAAGACGACGCTGCTGCGCACGATCAGCGGCCTGCAACCGGCCCGCGGCGGGCGGATCGCCTGGGAGGGCCGGGAACTGACCGGGCTGGCGCCGGACCGCATCGCGCGCGGCGGGGTGGCGCACGTGCCCGAGGGCGGCGGCGTGATCACCGAGCTGACCGTCGACGAAAACCTCCGGCTGGGCGCGCTGTGGCGACGCGACCGCGCCGACCGCGCGGCGGCGCGCCGGGAGATGTACGAGCTTTTCCCGGCGCTGGAAGAACGTTCGGCGAAACCCGCCTCGACGCTCTCCGGTGGCGAGCGGCAGATGCTGGCCATCGGCCGCGCCCTGATGAGCCGGCCGCGGCTGCTGCTGCTGGACGAACCGTCGCTGGGCCTCGCGCCGCTGATCACCGCCCGGATCATGGGCATCCTGCGGGACCTGCGGTCCTCGACCGGGCTCACCGTGGTGCTGGTCGAGCAGAACGCGCACAGCGCGCTGTCCATCGCCGACCGCGGCCACGTCCTCGCGCTCGGCCGGGTGGTGGCGGTCGACACCGCGGCGGCACTCCTGGCCGACGACGGCCTCCGCCACGCCTACCTCGGGTTCTGACGCGTCTACTTGGAGGTGCCGGTCCGGTATGCAGGACTTCTTCGACCTGACCCTCGGCGGGATCTCGGCGGGCGCGGTGTACGCGGCGCTCGGGCTCGCCCTGGTGATCATCTACCGGGCCACCCGGGTGGTGAACTTCGCGCAGCCCGCCCTCGCCCTGATCTCGACGTACCTCGCGTACTCGGTGACGAAGGCCACGGGCAGCTACTGGCTCGGCTTCGCCGTCGCGATCGCCGCCGGGACCGTGCTGGGCGTCGCCACCGAACGGCTGCTGGTCCGGCCGTTGCGCCACCGCTCCGAACTGAGCTCGATCATCGTCACCCTCGGCCTGCTCCTGGTGCTGCAGGCGGTCGCGGGCATGATCTGGTCCAACGAGCCGCTGGCGTTCCCGTACGCCTTCGACTTCCGCGGCCGGTTCTCCGCCAACGACCTGTTCGTGGTGCTGGTGGTGCTCGCCATCGCCGCGCTCGTGCTGGTGGTGTTCAAGTACACGCCACTCGGCCTGCGGATGCGCGCGGCCGCGTTCGCCCCGGAGGTGGCGCGCACGCTCGGCGTGCGGGTCGGGCTGATGCTCACCGTCGGCTGGGGACTGGCCGCGGCCGTCGGCTCGCTGGCCGGGCTGCTCGCCACGCCGCCGTTCCTCTTCCCGAACGTGCTCGACGGCGTCTTCGTCTACGCCCTCACCGCGGCGGTGGTCGGCGGCCTGGACAACCCGCTGGGCACCATCGCGGGCGGGTTCGTCCTCGGGCTCGGACTGTCCTATGTGTCCGGCTACCTGGGACCGGAGCTGGTGACGATCGCCGCGCTGGCGATCCTGGTGGTCGTGCTGACGGTGCGGCCCAGCGGGTTGTTCGGCCGGGCCAAGGTGAGGCGGGTATGACGTTGCGCACGAGTCTTCCGGAAACTCCCGTGAAGACACCGGAGAAGCGCCGCACGCCACCGCCGCTGCTCGTCCACGCGCTCGCCGCGCTGGGCGCGTTCGCCGTCGTCGTCGCGCTGACCCTGGTCACCGACGAGTTCACCAACCTGCGGATCGCGACGGTCGGCTACTACCTGATCGCGGTGGCCGGGCTGACCCTGCTGACCGGTCTCACCGGCCAGGTTTCCCTGGGCCACGGCGCGTTCATGTTCATCGGCGCCTACACCGTCGCCCTGCTGGTGCGGCGGGTCCCGTCGTTCCCGCTGTGGGCCGACCTGCTGCTCGCCTCGGCCGCCGGCGGGCTCGCCGGGCTGCTGGCCGGGGCCGCCGCGGCCCGGCTGCGCGGCCCGTACCTCGCCGGGGCGACGCTCGCGCTCGCCGTCGGCCTGCCGGCGCTCACCCGCCGGTTCCCGGATTTCCTGGGCGGCAGCAACGGGTTGAACTTCACCGTCCACAGCAGACCGTCCGGCGTGGCCGGGGTGATCCCGGAGCTGCGCTGGCAGACCTGGATCGTCTGGCTCAGCGTGCTCATCGCGCTGGTGCTGGTGGTGAACCTCGTCCGCGGCCGGCTCGGCCGCGACTTCCGCGCGGTCCGCGACGACGAGGTCGCCGCGTCGCTGAGCGGGATCGCCGTCGGCCGCACGAAGATCCTCGCGTTCCTGGTCAGCGCGGTGTGCGGTGGCCTGGCCGGTGGCCTGCAGGCGTTCCTGCTCGGCACGGCCGCGCCGGGCTCGTTCACCCCCGCGCTGTCGCTGAGCCTGCTGGCGGCCGTGGTGCTGGGCGGGCTCGGCTCCCTGTGGGGCGCGCTGTGGGGCGCGGTCGCGCTCGTGTACTTCCAGGCCTGGTCCGAGGACCTCGCCGACGTCCTGCACCTGAACACCGACGTGGCCAACAACCTCCCGCTCGCGGTGTACGGCGTGATCCTCATCGTCGTCGTGCTCGCCTTCCCGCGCGGCATCCAGGGCGGCGTCCAACGGCTGCGCGGCCTCCTCCGTCGATCCGCCGAGTGAGAAGGAGAACGATGAGAAGCACCAGAATCGGCGCGGGATTCCTCGCCGCGGCCCTCGCGCTGACCGCGTGCGGCGGCGCGGGGGAGAGTGACGGCAGCGGCGCGCAGGCCGCCGACTCGGCCGTCGGCGTCACCAAGGACACCGTCGTCATCGGCACCCACCAGCCGCTCACCGGCCCGGCCGCGCCCGGGTACAGCAAGATCTCCGTCGGCGCCCGCGCGGTGTACCAGGCGATCAACGACGGCGGTGGCGTCAACGGCCGCAAGATCGACTACCGCGTGGAGGACGACGGCTACAACCCGACGAAGACGGTCGAGGTGGTGAAGAAGCTCGTCCTGCAGGACAAGGTGTTCGCGATCGTCGGCGGGCTGGGCACGCCGACGCACTCGAAGGTGGTCGACTACCTGAACACCGAAGGCGTGCCGGACCTGCTGGTGTCGTCGGGCGCGCTCGCCTGGGACAATCCGCGGAAGGCTCCGATGACCTTCGGGTACCAGGTGGACTACACCCGCGAGGGCAAGATCCAGGGCAAGTACATCAAGGACACCTTCGCCGGCAAGAAGATCGGCTACTTCACGCAGAACGACGACATCGGCCGTGACACCCAGGCCGGGCTCGACCAGTTCGTCAAGGACCAGGCCGTCGTCCGGCAGGGCTACGACAGCGCCAACACCGACGTCACGCCGCAGCTGTCCGCGCTCAAGGGCGCGGGCGCCGAGGTCGTCGTCTGCGCGTGCATCCCGGCGTTCACCGCGCTCGCCATCCTGGCCGCGGCGAAGATCGGCTACCACCCGCAGTTCGTGGTGAGCAGCATCGGCGCGGATCCCGCGACGCTTTCCGGGCTGCTGCAGGACTTCGCCAAGCGCGGCGGCGCCAGCGTCTCCAGCGGGCAGCTGCTGGCCGGGCTGATCGGCACCGGCTACCTGCCCGACGTCGGCCTGACGTCGGACCCGTGGGTCGCCTACTTCAAGGGCATCCACGACAAGTACATCCCGAAGGAGCCGTTGACCAACACGGTGATGTTCGGGATGGTGCAGGCCTTCACGTTCGCGCAGGCGCTGAAGGCCGCCGGGCCGGACCCGACGCGGCAGAAGCTCGTCGACGCGATGAGCTCCGGCGACCTCAAGGGCCCCGGGCTGACGCCGTTCGGGTTCTCGAAGGACTCGCACTCGGGCTACACCGGCGCGTTCGTGTTCAAGATCAACCCGGACGTCACGACGACGGTGATCCAGCCACCGGCCGTCACCGACCGGGGCACCGGCGCGATCACGCCGTACACCGGGGAGCGCGCCACCCCGGACCAGGTCAACCTGCTGGGCAAGTGAGGCGGGGCCGGTCCGCGGTACCGCGCGGACCGGCCTCCCCGCTCACATAGGGTGGCGACATGACGGTCAGGGAGAAGGTCGTGCGGGCCGCGATCCGGCTGTTCGCCGAGAAGGGTTTCGAGGCGACCACGGTCCGGGAGATCGTCGAGGCGGCCGGCGTCACCAAAGGCGGCCTCTACCACTACTTCGAGTCCAAGGACGACCTGCTCTTCGAGATCTACGTGGGCATGCTGCGGATGCAGACCCGGCGGATGCGGACGATCGCCGAGTCGGACCTGCCGCTGCCGGAGCGGCTGCACGCGATCATCGCCGACGTCGTCGTCACCAGCATCGCCGACCTCGACGCGGCGACCGTGTTCTTCCAGTCGTTCCCGCTGCTGGAGAAGTCCAAGCAGGTCCAGGTGCGGGCCGAGCGGCGCACCTACCACGAGCGGGTGCGGGACCTGGTCGCCGAAGGGCAGCGAACGGGGGTGTTCCGCGCCGACGTCCCCGCCGACCTGGTGATCAACTACCACTTCGGCGCGATCCACCGGCTCGGCATGTGGTACCACGCCGACGGCGAGCTGTCGGGGGAGCAGGTGGGCGAGCACTTCGCCGACCTCATGCTGCGCAGCCTTCGTCCTTAGTGGACGATCTATCGTGGTGCCATGCACATCGTGGCGGTCCTCGCGCTGGACAAGGTCGTCCCGTTCGACCTGGCGACCCCCATCGAGACGTTCGCGCGGACCCGGCTCGGGAGCGGCGAACCCGCCTACGAGGTCCGGATCTGCGGCACCGGCGGCGAACTCGACGCCGGGACGTTCCGGCTGTGCCCGCCGTGGGGGCTCGAGGGGCTGGCCGGAGCGGGCACGATCATCCTGCCGGGCCGCGCGGAGAACCCGCCGCCGGTGCCCCGGGACGTCCTCGCCGCCGTGCGGGCGGCGGCGGCGCGGGGCGCGCGGATCGCGTCGATCTGCTCGGGCGCGTTCGTCCTCGCCGAGACCGGGCTCCTCGACGGCCTCCGCGCGACGACCCACTGGGCGGCCGCGGCGGAACTGGCCCGGCGGCACCCGTCGATCGTGGTCGACCCGGACGTGCTCTACGTCGACAACGGCCAGTTCCTCACCTCCGCCGGCGCCGCGGCCGGCCTGGACCTGTGCCTCCACCTGATCCGCCGCGACCACGGCTCCGCGGTGGCCGCCGACGCGGCCCGGCTGTCGGTGATGCCGCTGGAACGCGAGGGCGGCCAGGCGCAGTTCATCGTCCACGACCCGCCGCCGACGCCGCGCGGGTCCGAACTGGAGCCGGTGCTGGCGTGGCTGGAGGAGAACTGTGCTCTTGAGCTGACGCTGGCCGGCATCGCGGCGCGGGTGGGGATGAGCACCCGCACGCTCAACCGGCGGTTCCGCGAGCAGACGGGGACGACGCCGCTGCAGTGGCTGCTGCGCGCGCGGGTGCGGCGGGCACAGCACCTGCTCGAGGCGACCGGCGACCCGGTGGACCGCATCGCGGCGGACGTCGGGTTCGGGTCGCCGACGGCGTTCCGGGAGCGGTTCAAGCGGGGGGTCGGGACGAGCCCGCAGGCTTATCGCGCGAGCTTCCGGGCCGCGGCGGGTTGAGGGTCTCGGGTGGTGGAGGCGATCGGGATGCGGGAGTGCGGGTGGTCCGGGCGCCGTCCCCCTCGGCCGGCGCCCGGACGCGCTCAGGCCACCTTCGTCACCAGCACGACGAGGGCGAGCAGGAGCGGCAGCACCGCCAGCACCGCGCAGCCGCCGTTCGACGCTCGGTGCCGGAGGGAACCGCCGGGTCGTGCCCGGGAGGTCGCGCCCAGCCGGTCTTCGGCCAGCCGCTTCCGGGCGTCGCCGCTGCCGCCGCGGGCGGCTTGGCGGTACCAGGGCTCGGCGGCCGTCCGGTCGCCGAGTTTCTCCTCGTACAGGCGGCCCAGGAAGAACGCCGCGTTCGCGTCCCCGTAGTGGGCGCCCCGGCGGTACCACTCCCCGGCCTCGGCGAGGTCGACGGAGCTGCCGCGGGACGACCGGAACTTGGCGTGCGTCCGCCCCTCGACCAGCAGCCCGACCCGGGCCATCGCCTCGACCGACCCGGCCGCGGCGGCGCGCCGGTAGAGCCGTTCGATCTCCGGCAGGTCCCCGGCGGAACCGGAGAACTCCAGCCGGTACCCCGCCAGGTACAACTCGTCCGGACTCATGGCGCGGACGTTAACCGGGCCCGATGAAATTCCGCTGAAACGGGCCAGGCGCCCGTTTCCGGCGGGATCACCGCACCCGCCGGTGGGCCACGCCGAGCCGCTGCCGCGGGCCCGGTGGCGGAGAATCTGTTCCGTACTCCCGAAACTTTCCGAAAGTTATTGCCTCACCGGCGGCGTCGAACGCATGCTTTCGCCATCCTGGCTCGCCTGCCAGCCTCGACGAGGAGGAAGCATGCTCACCAAGAATCGCTTCAGGGTGTTCGCCGGTGGGGCGGCCCTCGCGCTGATCGCCACCTTCCTGCCTGGTGTCGCCAGGGCCGACACTGTCATCACGACCAACCAGACCGGGAACAACAACGGGTACTACTACTCGTTCTGGAGCGCCGGTGGCGGCTCGGTCTCCATGACGCTCGGTTCCGGCGGGAACTACCGGACGAACTGGAGCAACGTCAACAACTTCGTCGCCGGCAAGGGCTGGAGCAACGGCAGCCGGCGGACCGTGAACTACTCCGGCAGCTTCAACCCCTCCGGCAACAGCTACCTGGCGCTCTACGGCTGGACGTCCAACCCGCTCGTCGAGTACTACATCGTCGACAACTGGGGCAGCTGGCGGCCGACCGGGACGTACAAGGGCACGGTGAACAGCGACGGCGGCACCTACGACATCTACCAGACGACGCGCTACAACGCGCCTTCGGTCGAGGGGACCAAGACCTTCAACCAGTACTGGAGCGTCCGGCAGCAGCGGAAGACCGGCGGCACCATCACCACCGGCAACCACTTCGACGCGTGGGCGCGGTCCAACATGCGGCTCGGCAGCTTCAACTACTACATGATCCTCGCGACCGAGGGGTACCAGAGCAGCGGGAACTCCAACCTGACGGTGGGCTGACCATGCGACGGTGGAGCACCGCGGTGGCCGCGGCCGCGATGGCCGTCGCGAGCACCGTCGCCGTCACTCCGGCGCACGCCGCCGCCTGTGGCGGGTACGTCGGTCTCACCTTCGACGACGGGCCGTCCTCGGGGAACACCCCCGCGTTGCTGGCCGCGCTGCGCCAGAACGGGTTGCGGGCCACGATGTTCAACGAGGGCCAGTACGCCGCGGCGTACCCGGCCCAGGTCCGCGCTCAGGTGAGCGCGGGCATGTGGGTCGGCAACCACAGCTACACCCACCCGCACCTGACGCAGCTGAGCCAGTCCCAAGCCGACTCGGAAATCTCCCGCACCCAGCAGGCCATCGCGGCGGCGGGCGGCGGAACGCCCCGGCTCTTCCGGCCGCCGTACGGGGAAACGAACGCGACGGTGCAGGCGATCGCGTCGAAGTACGGTCTCCGCCAGATCATCTGGGACGTCGACTCCCAGGACTGGAACGGCGCGAGCGTGGACGCGATCGTCCAGGCCAACGCCCGGCTCACGAACGGCCAGGTCATCCTGATGCACGAATGGCCGGCCAACACGCGGGCGGCGATCCCGCGGATCGCGCAGACCCTGGCCGCCCGCGGGTTGTGCGCGGGCATGATTTCGCCGCAGACCGGGCGGGCGGTCGCCCCGGGCTGAGGCGTGGGGTGGCGCGGCGGTGCCCTCCGCCGCGCCACCCGTCTCAGACGACGATCACCATCACGCGCACCGAGTTCGCGGTGAGCGGCACGATTCCCGCGCAGAGCCGGTGGGTCACCACGAGCCCCGTGGTTCGGCAGAACTGGGGATCCCCGATGGTCGGGTGCGAGGTCACCGGCGTGAAGTTCCGGGCCAAGAGGTATTCGGCCATCACCTCGGGAGCCCGGTCGCCGGTGGCCTCCAGTTCCCGCCAGCAGCCGCCGGAACCGCACGCCGTGGACTCGGTGACCCGCAGCTGCGCGGGGCCGGGCGAAACGCCTTCGTCCCCGGGCGGGGTTTCCCATTCGGAGAACAGGACGCCGCCGGTGACGACGAACCCGGCGACCACCAGCGCCACGTGACGGCCGGACGGCCGGCGTCCGCCGATCGCGCACACCGCCACCGCCAGCGTGGTGTGGAGCCAGTAGACCTCGATCGCCGCCGGCACCCACGGCCCGGCCAGGCCCAGTTCACGCGGCACCACGAACCACGCCAGCAGCACGAGCAGCACGACCCCGACGACGATCCCGGTCCTGCGCGACCGCACCGGCCCGCCGCACCAGACCAGGATCGGGACCAGGCCGGACAGCCCCGCGAACGGGTCGTGCCGCGCGAACGCGGCCACGCCCACCGCCGCCACCACCAGGGCCACGCGCCACCAGTGGGTCTTCACTTGTTCATGGGTCAGCACCGGGCCATTGTGCGCACGCCGCCACGGGCCGGGGAAAGCCGGACACGGGTTCACCACGGGTTCACCCCCGGATCTCCACGATCGCTCGCCGGCCATTCGGCAGCGAGCTGTCAAGCTGCCCGATTGGCCCGATTTCACGTGCTCGCCCACGGCCGTGAATGGCTCATTGAGGGACATAGAGTCCCTCGATGTGCCATTCACGGCCTTCCGTTGACCGCTTGCGCGGCAGAGGAATCCTTAACTACCGCCGGCGACGGCTCAGGTCAGGCCGAACCGCTCGGCGAACGCCGCCATTTCGTCGTGCTGCCGCGCGGGGTCGGCGGTGGTGGGACTCACGACGATGCGGCTGACGCCCTGCTCCGCGAGCGCCTCGACGTCCTCTTCGGACAGATCGAGGGAACCCCACCTGGTGTACTGCAGCGCGTCCGGGTCCCGGCCCGCCTCGGCCGCCGTGGTCCGGGCGAGCTCGAACTGGCGACGGCGTTCTTCCGGCGTCAGCAGGCCGCCGGGGAAGTAGCCGTCCCCGCGTCGGCCGGCCCGCCGCGCCGCCGCGTCGCTGGAACCACCGACGTGAATCGGCAGGGCGCCGAGCCCGACCGGCTTCGGGAAGCTGCACACGCCCTCGAAGGCGAAGAACTCCCCGGCGAAATCGACACCGTCCTCGCCGCCGGCCCACAGCAGCCGCAGCACGTCGATCGCCTCGTTCGCCCGGCGGCCACGGGTGGCGAAGCCGACCCCCGCCGCCCGCGCCTCGCCGGGCAGCGCGCCGACCCCGACGGTGAGCAACCGCATGCGGCCGCCGGACAGCACGTCGATCGTCGCCAGCCGTTTCGCGAGCAGGACCGGCTGGTGGTAGGGCAGCAGCAGGACACCGGTGCCGAGCAGGATGCGCCGCGTACCGGCGGCGACGAAGCTCAGGCACTCGAGCGGATCGGCGTAGGGCAGCGACGAAGGCAGCTCCATCGGCCCGATCTTCGCGCCGGGATACAGCGCGACGTGCTCCGGCAGGTACAACGACTCGAAGCCGCAGTCCTCCGCGTCCCGCGCGAACCGCATGATCCGATCGGGGTCGACGCCGAAGTGGGGCGTGCTGTAACTGATCCCGAAATCCACTGGGCGGGACTTCACTGGGCGGGACTTCACTGTGCAGGTCCTCTCGTCGGCCACCGTCGCCGGCGAAGGTAGGCCTTGACGTCTACGTCAAGGCAACCGTGCCACGGACCGGCGTTCATCCGTGGCAAGATCGGCCGGGTGCTGATCGGGATACTGGGGCCATTCGAAGTGCGCACGGACGACGGCGGCCACGCCGACGTGCCGGGCGCCCGGTTGCGCGCGCTGCTGGCCGCCCTCGCGCTCGATCCCGGCCGCGTGGTCCCGAAGGCGGCGCTGGTCGACTGGATCTGGGGTGAGCACCCGCCCGCCGACGCGTCGAACGCGTTGCAGCGCTTGGTTTCCCGGCTGCGGAAAGCGTTGCCGGCCGGGGCGGTCGACGGCCGTCCGGACGGCTACCTGCTGAGGGTGGAGCCCGACGCCGTCGACGCCGTCCGGTTCGAACTCCTCCTCGGCCAGGCGCGAGGTGGGGAGGACTCGCAGCGGGTGAAGCTGCTGCGTGAGGCACTGGGGCTGTGGCGTGGCGCGGCCATGCAGGACGTCGGCCTGCCGGACAGCGAGGCGTTCGACGCGGCGGTCACCCGGCTCGAAGGGCTGCGCCTGGCCGCGCTGGAGGATCGGTTCGAGGCGGAGACCGCCCTCGGCCACGGTGCGGAGCTGGTCACGGAGCTGACCGACCTGGTGGCCGCGCACCCGCTGCGGGAACGGCTCGTCGCCCCGCTGATGCGCGCCCTGGCCGCGGCCGGTCGCGACACCGAGGCGCTGCAGGTCTACCAGCGCACGAGGGAAGCGCTGGCCGACGCGCTGGGCGTCGATCCCTCGCCGGAGCTGTCCGCGGTGCACGTCGCGCTGCTGCGGGGCGAGCTGGGACGGCGGGTGGAGAACCGCACGACGAACCTGCGGGCCGAGCTGACCAGCTTCGTCGGCAAGGACGCCGACGTCGCCGCGGTCCGCGAACTCGTCGCCGGGCACCGGCTCACCACCCTGATCGGGCCGGGCGGGTCGGGGAAGACCCGGCTCGCCACCGAAGCCGCGCGCACGCTGCTCGGCGACCTGCCGGACGGGGCCTGGCTGGTGGAGCTCGCCGCCATCGGCGCCGGCGGAGACGTGGCTCAGGCGACGCTCGCCGCGCTCGACCTGCGGGACGCGTTGCTCGGCGAGAACCCGGACGCGGAGCCGGTGGACCGGGTCGTCGCCGCGATCCGCGAGCGGGAGGTGCTGCTCGTCCTGGACAACTGCGAGCACGTGATCGAGCCGGCGGCGGCGTTCGCCCACCGCGTGCTCGGGGAGTGCCGACGGCTGCGGATCCTGGCGACCAGCAGGGAACCGCTCGGCATCACGGGGGAGAGGCTGTGGCCGGTCGTGCCGCTGGCCGTGCCGGACGAGGACGCCGGGCCCGCCGAGATCGAGTCCTCTCCCGCGGTCCGGTTGCTGCGGGACCGGGCGGGCGCGGTGCGCCAGGATCTCGCGGCCGACGCCGCCACGCTGACGACGATGGCGCGCGTCTGCCGGGCGCTGGACGGGATGCCGCTGGCCATCGAGCTGGCCGCGGCCCGGTTGCGCACGATGTCCCTGGACCAGCTCGCCACCCGGCTCGACGACCGGTTCCGCCTGCTGACCGGCGGCAGCCGGACCGCCCTGCCGCGGCACAAGACGCTGCGCGCCGTGGTCGACTGGAGCTGGGAGCTGCTCACCGACGCCGAACGGACGGTCCTGCGCCGGCTTTCGGTGTTCACGGGCGGGGCGAGCCTGGAAGCGGCCGAGCGGGTCTGCGCGGGGGACGACGTGGCGGCGTGGGAAGTGCTCGAGCTGCTGACCGCGCTGACCGAAAAGTCGCTGGTGGTCGCGACGGGCGACGGCACGCCGCGCTACCGGATGCTCGGCACGATCAAGGAGTACGCCGAGCAGCGTCTCGAGGAGGCGGGGGAGACGGATCCGGTGCGCCACGCGCATCTCGGGTACTTCACCGAATTCGCCGAAACCGCGGACCCGCACCTGCGCCGCGCCGAGCAGCTGGCCTGGCTCGCCGCCCTCGAGACCGAGCATGACAACATCGCGGCCGCGATGCGCGGAGCGCTGGCCGCGGGTGATGCGGCCGGCGCGATGCGGCTCGCGGCGGCCGCCGGCTGGTACTGGTGGCTCGGCGGGCACAAGACCGAGGGCAGCGAGCTGATCATGGCGGCCACCGCCGTGCCCGGCGAGGTGCCCGACGAGATCCGGGCCACGGTGTACGCGTTCGTCACGGGATTCCTGACCTCCGGCCGGCAAAGCGACCAGCGCCAGGCGGCGGAGTGGATCCACCAGGTGGCCGAGATCAGCCGGCGGATCCGGTGCCGCCACCCGGCCGTGGGGCTCGTCGCCGCGCTGGAACGCATGCTGCGGGCGCCGGACGCGGTCCTGTCCGCGTGGGAACCGCTGGTCACCGACGAGGACCCGTGGGTACGCGCCCTTGCCCGGCTGCAGCTCGGCAAGATGCGGGTCCAGACCGGCTCGGAAGGGCGGGAAGCGGACTCGCACCTCGAGACCGCACTCGCCGAATTCGGCGCGCTCGGTGAACGGTGGGGGATTTCGTTCGCCCGGTCCGAGCTGGCGGATCTTATCGCCGTGCGAGGCGAGTTCGCCGGTGCGTGCGAACACTACGAACACGCGATCGCGGTCGTCACGGAGGTCGGCGCCATCGAAGATGTCGTGCGGATGCGCTCGCGGCAGGCACAGTTGCACTGGCTCGCGGGGGACCAGGAGTCGAGCGCTTCCGCCATGGCGGAAGCGCAGCGGTGCGCGGAACGAGTCGCCTGGCCGGAGGCGTTGACCGAGCTGGCACTGGCGAAGGCGGAACTCGCCCGGTGGAGCGGCGACGCCGAGCAGGCGCACCGGCAACTCGACATCGCGAAAGCCATGCTGGGTACCGCCGCCGAGCGGGCGGGCATGCGGGCGACGGCACAAGACCTGCTCGGCTACCTCGCCGAGGATCTCGACGAAGCCCGGGAACACCGCGTCGCGGCCTTCCAGGCGGCGTCCGAGGTCGGCAGCGCCCCCATGATCGCGACGGCGCTCGTCGGGATCGCGGACCTGGCCCTGCGCCGCGACCAGGACGAGCAGGCCGTGCGGCTGCTCGCGGCGAGCACCGGCGTGCGCGGGCTGCCGGATCGCTCCCACCCGGACGTGGCCCGGATCGAGCAGGCCGCGCGGAGCCGCCTCGGTGACGAGAGGTTCGCCGAGGCGGCTCAGGAGGGGGCGCGGGCGGACTGGCGCGAGCTGGCCGAGGTCACGCTCGCTTCTTGAACGTGGACCGCGCCCAGACGTACCCGACGACCGCGATCCCGGTGCACCAGGCGAGGGCGGCGATCACGTCGCCCGCGGCCGGCGAGCCGGCGAGCAACCCGCGCAGGGTTTCGATGATCGGCGTGAAGGGCTGGTACTCCGCGAACTGCCGGAGCCCCGGCCCCATCTTCTCCGCCGGGACGATCGCGCTGCTGAAGAACGGCAGCATGACCAGCGGCACGGAAGCCAGGCCCGCCGTCTCCGGGGACTTCGCCGCCAGTCCCAGCGCGACCGTGAGCCAGCCGGTCGCGACCCCGAGCAGCACGACCACACCGGCCACGCCGAGCCAGCCGAGGAAACCCGCCGCCGGGCTGAAGCCCAGCAGGAACGCCACCCCGACGATCGCGCCGATGGCGACCAGGTTGGTCAGCACGCTGGCGATGACGTGGCCGGTCAGCACCGCGCCGCGCGGCACGTCCATGACCTTGAACCGGTTGATGACGCCCTTGGTCATGTCGGAGTTCACCGACGTCGCCACGGACCCCAGCCCGTAGCAGACGGCCAGCAGCATCAGGCCCGGCGTCGCGTAGTCGACGTAGTTCTGGCCGACGGCGAACGCGTCTCCGAGCATGTACACGAACATCAGCATGACCACGACCGGCATCAGGACCGCGTTGAACACCGAGGTCGGGTTCCGGGCGATGTGCTTGAAGTTGCGCCGCAGCATGACCAGCGAGGGGGACTTGGCGCTCATTTCGCGGCCACCTCCGTGCCGTGGCCCGTCAGGGCGAGGAAGACGTCGTCGAGGTCGGGGGTGTGCACGGAGAACCCTTCGGCGCTGATCGCGTACTCGTCGAGCCGGTCCAGCAGGGCCCGCAGTGATTTCGTCCCGCCGTCGCCGGGGACCCGCAGGGCCAGCGCTTCGTCGTCCCGCGTCGATCCGGTGAGGACCCGCGCGGCCGCGTCGAGTTCGGCGGCGGTGGTGAACCGGAGCCGGACGTGCGTGCCGGGGAGCCGGCGCTTGAGCTCGTCCGGGGTGCCCTCGGCGACCAGGCGGCCCTGGTCGAGCACCGCGATCCGGTCGGCGAGCTGGTCGGCTTCCTCGAGGTACTGGGTGGTGAGGAAGATGGTCACGCCGTCAGCCACCAGCCCGCGGATGATCGACCACATCGTGCGGCGGCTGCGCGGGTCCAGGCCCGTCGTCGGCTCGTCCAGGAAGATGATCCGCGGGTTGCCGACGAGCGTCATCGCCAGGTCCAGCTTCCGGCGCATGCCGCCGGAGTAGGTCGACGCGGCCTTGTGCGCCGAGCCGGCCAGATCGAACCGCTCCAGCAGGTCCGTGACGACCCGGCGGCCGTCCTTGGCGGGCACCCGGCCCAGGTCCACCATCAGCTGCAGGTTCTCCTGGCCCGTCAGCAGTTCGTCCACCGCCGCGAACTGACCGGTGACGCCGATCGCGGCGCGCACCGCCTTGGCGTCGGTCGCGAGGTCGTGCCCGGCCACGCGGACCGTCCCGCCGTCGGCCCGCGCCAACGTGGTGAGCACGTTCACCGTCGTCGTCTTGCCCGCCCCGTTCGGGCCGAGCAGGGAGAAGACCGTACCCGCGCGGACGTCCAGGTCGATGCCGTCCAGCACGACCTTGTCCCCGAACGCCTTCCGCAGTCCCGAAACCTCGATCGCCGGGGTACTCATTCGACCGGCTCCGTCCAGGTGACCGGCAGTGCGTGGACGCCGTAGATGTTCATGTCCGTCCTGAGCTTGACGTCGCCGGCGGGGACGGCGAGCGCGAGATCCGGGAAGCGCCGCAGCAGTCCCTCGAACCCGGCGCGCATCTCGATGCGGGCCAGCTGCTGGCCGAGGCACTGGTGGATGCCGTGGCCGAAGGACAGGAGGCCGCGGGCCTTGCGGTGGATGTCCAGGGTGCCGGCGTTCTCGAAGCGCCGGGGGTCGTGGTTGGCGGCCAGCAGCGAGACGACGACGGTCGATCCCTTGGCGATCGTTTCCCCGCCGAGTTCGAGGTCTTCCGTGGCGTAGCGGTAGAAGATGTCGGCGACGGACAGGTAGCGCAGGAGCTCCTCGACCGCGTTGGGCATCAGGTCCGGGTCGTCGCGCAGCTGGGCCAGCTGCCCGGGGTGCTCCAGGAGCGCGAAGGTGCCCAGCGCCAGCATGTTGGCGGTGGTCTCGTGCCCGGCGAGCAGCAGCAGGAACGCGACGCCGGTCAGCTCTTCGATGGTGAGGTCGTCCTGGCGGGCCAGGTCGGAGAGGATGTCGTCGCCGGGTTCGGCGCGTTTGCGCGTGACCAGTTCGGCGAGGTAGGTGTTCAGGGCCAGATACGCGCCCATCTTCGTCTCGAGCGGCTGGTCCTTGACCATGAACTGGGCCGAGTTGGCCTGGAAGTCCGCCCGGTCCGCGTAGGGGACGCCGAGCAGTTCGCAGATCACCAGCGAGGGCACCGGCAGCGCGAACTCCTCGACCAGGTCGATCGGCGGGGTCAGGCGCGCCACCTCGTCGAGCTGCCGTTCGGTGATTTCGACGATGCGCTCTTCGAGCATCTTCATGCGCTTGACGGTGAAGGCGCCGGTGAGCCGGCGCCGCAGCCGGGTGTGGTCCGGCGGGTCCATGGCGACGAACACGCCCGGCAGCTGCGGGGACGGCTCGGTGGCGGCGGGCATGCCGGGGGTCTCGTAGGGCGTGTGGAGGACGTCGAGGTCCAGGCGGGAGCTGAACCGGGTGTCGGCCATGAGCTGCCGGACGGCGTCGTAGCCGGTGACGAGCCAGCCCTCGTGACCGTCGGGGAAGACCAGCGGGCTGACCGGGCGGGCCTCGCGCAGCCGGGTGATTTCGCGGGGCGGCTCGAAGGGGCCCGCATCGCGTTCCATGGGCAGGCCGTGCGGGACGGGGTGACTCATCGGGTTTCCTCTCGTGGCGGTGGTGCTGTCGCCACGATCGCCGCCGGACCTGACACCCACCTGACACGGCCCTGACACCGGTCCTCGGCCCGAGTCCGAAGCGCTATGCCACTGGGACCGCCTGCTCGCCCTCCTCGGCCGCAGCCTCCCCGGCGCCTGAGTCTCCGGCGCCAGTGTCGCGCGTCCGAGGCTCGTTGACAGGGGCCCGGGGTTGCGCCCCAATGTGGCGTTGGGTGCGTTGGACGCACCGAATGCCACATTGGGTGCGTTGGACGCACCGAATGCCACATTGGGTGCGTTGGATGCACCGAATGCCACATTGGGTGCGTTGGATGCACCGAACGCCACATTGGGTGCGTTGGACGCAACCAATGCCACATTGGGGCGCTTGGCCCCGGCCCCGGCGCATCGGCAAGTCGGTCCAGTGTGGACGGACCAGCTTAGGGGGCGCTAGGGGTCGTTGGCCCGATCTCCGGCTGGCTACCTTGGCCGGTGGAGGCCCCGAGAGACACGGAAAGGCGGTGGACGACATGGTCGCCCACGTGGACAACGCCGAGGAGAACTGGTTCCGCCGGTTCGCCGCGTCGCCCGAGGCGAAGGCGCGGCTGGTCTGCCTGCCGCACGCCGGCGGCTCGGCCACCTTCTACTTCCCGGTGGCGAAGGCACTGGCACCGGACATCGAGGTCTCGGCCGTCCAGTACCCGGGTCGCCAGGACCGGCGGCACGAGCCGTTCCTGACGTCCATCGGCGCCATCGCCGACCGGGTCGCCGAGCTGTTGCGGGACAAGACCGACCGGCCGCTCGCGCTGTTCGGGCACAGCATGGGCGCGATGGTCGCCTACGAGACGGCCCGACGGCTCGAGCAGGCCGGGACGCCGGTCGCGGCGCTGTTCGTCTCCGGGCGGCGCGCGCCTTCGCGGGTGCGGGACGAGAGCGTGCACACCCGGACCGACGACGGTGTGCTCGCCGAGCTGCGGCGGTTGAGTGGCACCGAGATGGACCTGCTCGGGGACGAGGACGTCGTCCGGATGATCCTGCCGGTGGTGCGCAACGACTACCGGGCCGTCGAGACCTACCGGCACACCCCGGGCAAGCCCTTGGACGCGCCGATCGTGGCCTTCACCGGCACCGACGACCCGGTGGCCTCGGTGGACGAGGTCGCTTCGTGGGAGGACCACACCAACGGCGGCTTCGAGCTGGTGACGCTGGCGGGTGGCCACTTCTTCCTGACCCGCCACCAGGACGTGATCCTGCGGCGGCTGGCGGACGGCCTCCTCGACCGGGGAGCCGCTCATGTCTGAGGCACCGGCCGCGTTCGGCAACCGGCTCGGCGAACTGCGGGAGATCAAGGACGCCGCCCGCCGCGGGCCCGATGACGCGGCGACGCGGCGGCAGCATGAGCGCGGCAAGCTGACCGCGCACGAGCGGATCGAACTGCTCCTCGACCCGGGCTCGTTCACCGAGCTCGAGGCGCTGCGCCGGCACCGGGCCACCGGGTTCGGCCTCGAGCAGCGCCGCCCGTACTCCGACGGCGTCGTCTGCGGCTGGGGCACCGTGCACGGCCGGACGGTCTTCGTCTACGCCCACGACTTCCGGATCTTCGGCGGTGCGCTCGGCGAGGCGCACGCGCAGAAGATCCACAAGGTGATGGACCTCGCCGAAGCCGCGGGCGCGCCGCTGGTTTCGCTCAACGACGGCGCCGGGGCGCGGATCCAGGAGGGCGTCACGGCGCTCGCCGGGTACGGCGGCATCTTCCGGCGCAACACCCGCTGTTCCGGGGTCATCCCGCAGATCTCCGTGATGCTCGGCCCGTGCGCGGGCGGCGCGGCGTACTCGCCGGCGTTGACCGACTTCGTGTTCATGGTCCGCGAGACGTCGCAGATGTTCATCACCGGACCCGACGTCGTGCAGGCGGTGACGGGCGAGGAGATCACGCAGAACGGCCTCGGCGGCGCCGACGTGCACGCGGCGACCTCCGGCGTCGCGGCGTTCGTCTACGACGACGAAGCGACCTGCCTGGAAGACGTCCGGTACCTGCTTTCCCTGCTGCCGGCCAACAACAACGAGGCCCCGCCGCACGTGCCCGCCGACGACCCGGCCGACCGCCGCACCGACCGGCTGCTCGACCTCGTGCCCACCGACTCCGCCCGCGCCTACGACATGTGCGGCGTGCTCGCGGAAATCGTGGACGACGGCGAGTTCCTCCAGGTGCACGCCGGCTGGGCGGCCAACGTCGTGTGCGCGCTCGCCCGCCTCGACGGCCACGTCGTGGGCATCGTCGCGAACCAGCCCGCCGTCCTCGCCGGGGTGCTCGACATCGAAGCGAGCGAGAAGGCCGCCCGGTTCGTGCAGACCTGCGACGCGTTCAACATCCCGCTCGTGACGCTGGTGGACGTCCCCGGCTTCCTGCCCGGCGTCGACCAGGAGCACGGCGGCATCATCCGGCACGGCGCGAAACTGCTCTACGCCTACTGCAACGCCACGGTGCCGCGGGTGCAGGTGATCCTGCGCAAGGCGTACGGCGGCGCGTACATCGTGATGGACTCGCGGTCGATCGGCACCGACGTCTCCCTGGCGTGGCCCACCAACGAGATCGCCGTGATGGGCGCCGAGGGCGCGGCGAACGTGATCTTCCGCCGCGAGATCAACGCGGCCGACGATCCGGAAGCCCTGCGCGCACTGAAGATCAAGGAGTACCGGACCGAGCTGATGCACCCGTACTACGCGGCCGAGCGCGGCCTCGTGGACGACGTGATCGAGCCGGGCGAGACACGCCGGCTGCTGATCCGCTCGCTCGCGATGCTCCGCACCAAGCACGCCGACATCCCGGCGCGCAAGCACGGGAACCCGCCGGTCTGATGGGCGACCCGGTGGTGCGCGTCCTGAGCGGCGCGCCGGACGAGACCGAGCTGGCGGCGCTGATCGCGGTCCTGTCCGCGATCGGCGCGGCGGCGAAGCCGCCCGAACCCGCGCCGGCGGTGGCCCCGCGCCGCCCGCCCCGGTTCCAGCCGGCGACGAGCTGGCGCACCCTCCGCTGAGCCAACGCGTTCAGGCGCGCACGGCGGTGCTGTCCAAATAGGTCAGTACCGCGCGGATGCGGCGGTTCTCGTCCCGGCTGGCCTCCAGGCCGAGCTTCGCGAAGATGTTGCTGATGTGGTTCTCCACCGCGCCCTGGGTCACCACCAGGTTCTTCGCGATGGCCGCGTTCGACAGTCCTTGCGCCATCAGGCCCAGCACCTCCGTTTCGCGGGCAGTGAGGGCGGCGAGCGGGTCGCGGCGGCTGCGGGCGAGCATCTGGGCGACGACGTCGGGGTCGATCGCGGAGCCACCGCCGGCCACGCGCCGGACGGCCTCGAGGAAGTCGGCGACGTCGGCGACGCGTTCCTTCAGCAGGTAGCCGACCCCGGACGTGCCCTCCGCGATCAGGTCCACGGCGTAGCTGCCCTCCACGTACTGCGACACCACCAGCACCGGCAGGCCCGGGATCTCCTTGCGTGCGGCCAGTGCCGCGCGCAGGCCCTCGTCCGTGAACGTCGGGGGCATCCGGACGTCCGCGATGACCAGGTCCGGCCGGTGCTCGCGGATGGCGACGAGCAGGTCGTCGCCGTTGGCGACGGCGGCCGCGGTCTCGATGCCGACGTCGGCGAGCAGGCTCTGCACACCGGCGCGCAGCAGCACGGAGTCTTCGGCGATCACCACACGCATTTCGCAGCTCCTGAGTATTCGGCGAGCTCACCAGCGGACGGGAAGGTCGGCGCGCACCACCGTGGGGCCGCCCACCGGGCTGACCACGGTGAGCACACCGTCGATGGTGGCGGCCCGGTCGGCGAGGCCGGCCAGTCCGCCACCGGGACGCACGGACGCGCCGCCGTGACCGTTGTCGATGATCTCCACGACCACGGTGTCGTCATCGCGGGTCACGCGCACCGACGCGCGGTCCGCGCCCGCGTGCTTGGCGATGTTGGTGAGGGTTTCGCTGACGATGAAGTACGTCGTGGTCTCCACGGGCGCGGGTGGGCGGGGCTCCACCGTCACCTCGACGTCCACGTGGATCGGCATGCGCGCGGTCAGCGCGGACAGCGCGGCGTCCAGGCCACGGTCCTGCAGCACCGGCGAGTAGATCCCGCGGGCGAGGTCGCGCAGCTCGGACACGGCGATCTTCGCGTCGGCGTGGGCCGCGCCGATCAGGTCGCGTGCGGCCGCGGCGTCGGCGGGATTGTTCATGTCGAGCTTCAGCTGCGCCCGGCCCAGGCTCATCGCGACGGCCACCAGCCGCTGCTGCGCCCCGTCGTGCAGGTCGCGCTCGATGCGCTTGCGCTCGGCCTCCACGGCGTCGACGCCGCGGGCCCGCGAGTCCTTCAGCTGCCGGGTGCGGGCCTCCAGCTGCGCCGTCCGGCCCGGCCCGAGCATCGACAGCGTCAACGCGCCGTGCAACGCCCCGATCCGCGGCGCCACGAAGATGCCGAACGGCGGCACGGCCACGGACACGATCCCGGCTACGAATTCGACGATCCCCAGCGGGAGCGCGAGCAGCGCGTAGTTCAGCTCGCGCCACGTGATCGGGTCCACGAGCCGGATCTGCCAGGTCTGCAGCAGCCCGGCGCCGTGCGGCAGCCGGCGGGGCGCCGGGATGTCGACGTCGAGCATGGTGCGCACCCAGCCGCGCTCCAGGTCGGCCAGGCCGCGGGTCAGCGAGGTCGCGCAGATCAGGATCGGGATGCCGATCCACAGCATGGTGGTGGCGATGCCGAGCACGGTCGTGGAGAGCACGAGCACGAACGTGACGAGCCGGAGCGGGAAGCTCGAGACGAGGAAGCCGATCGTGCGGACGACGCGCGGTCGCCGCGTCACCGGCGTCGCGCGATCCGCTCGAGCTCCGGCACGAGGTCGTCCAGCGTCGGAGTGGCCAGCATCTCGTCCCGGACCTCGAGCGCGCAGTCGCGGAAGGACGGTTCGTCCAGCAGCCGCTCCAGTCCGCTTCGGACGGTCTCGGGGGTGACGTCCTCGAGGTCCACCATCAGGCCGTTGCCGCGCTTCACCTGGGCGATCGCGGACACCCGCTCGCTCCACGTGGTGCCCGGGATCACGAGCTGGGGGACGCCGTTGACCACCGCGTTGCCGATCGTCGCGCCGCCGCCCTGGTGCACGATGGCCGAACAGCTCGCGAGCAGCTCGTTCATCGGCACGAAGTCCACCGCGCGCACGTTGTCCGGGACCTTGTCCACCGACGCGAGCTGCTCCGCGTTGAGCGTCGCGATCACTTCGACGTCGAGGTCGGAAAGCCCGTCGAGCAGCGCGGAGACCGAGGTCTCCTCTTCGCCGAGCGTCTGCCGGTTGGAGATGCCCAGTGTCAGCAGCACGCGCGGGCGCGACGGGGTTTCGACCACCCAGCGCGGGAGCGCCATCGGCTTGTTCAACGGCACGAACCGCGCCGGCAGGTAGTCGACGTCGACGCCGTCGTAACGCAGGTAGGACGGGTGGCAGTCGATGGTCTTGACGCCGTAGCGCAAGGTCTCGTCGTAGTCCGCGCCGAAGCGGCCCACCTCGGCCGTCATCCACTCCACGAACGGGTCCGGGCTGGTGTCCTCGGGCAGGCTCGCGCGGAGGTCCCGGTACTGCGCGCCGATGCGCGCCGTCTGGTCCGCCGCGTACATCATCCGCAGGTGCGGGACGCCGACCGCCTGCGCGACGATCGGCGCGGCGTAGACCATCGGGTCCCACACGACGAGGTCCGGCTGCCACTGCCGGGCGAACCGGACGAGCTCGGTGAGCAGCGCTTCCGGCGTGTTCCACCGAAAGACGTCGACCCAGCCGTCGTAGACGGTGCGCACGTACTCCTCGGTGTAGCGTTCCGGACGGGTTTCGGAGAGCTGGTGCTCGCCGTGCATGGAGTCGTCGTTGTCGAGGCTGACCCGCCGGTGGTTGGCGATGTCGAAGTCGTCGCCGAGCCACATCGCGTCGAGGCCGGTCTCGGCGAACGGCAGGACCTCACGGGGATTGCGCCGGCCGACGAACCGCACCTCGTGCCCGGCGGCGGCCAGCGCCCAGCCGACCGGGGCCATGCTGTAGACGTGCGTCCTCGTCGGGAAGACCATCAACATGACGCGCACAACGCACTCTCCGATGCCGGGGGCGGAAAACCTGCTGCTAGGGAAAAGGTAGTGGCGGCGCGCCGTCCGGCCGACCCGGCAATGCGGCGGTAGGGGTCCGGAACCCCTGTTCCGGCCGCGAACCTTCCCCGTGGGCACGTCGGTGCGTTACTGATCCGGCCAAAAGTAGGCCGACCCCGACGCGGCACGTAACCGTTGCTACGAAGTCATTCGGCCGTGACTGTGGTCGGATTAGTAACGGTCGGCACAGTAGGGAGGTCAGTGGCATTTGGATCCGCTTTAGACGCCCCTTAGGGGCTGGTGACAGCGCTCCCGCAACGGCTAGACATGAAGGTGGTTCCGGCCGCGCAGAAGCCGGACGCGAGGGGAACGAGGTGATGAGCATGGCCGTGACACCCACCAGGAAAGGCTGGGTCTCCTTCGGCGGATACCGCACCTGGTACCGGGTCACCGGCGACGCCGGCGGAGAACTGCCCGCCGTCGTCGTGGTGCACGGCGGGCCGGGAAGCACGCACGACTACCTGCTGAGCCTCTGCTCGCTCGCCGAGCACGGGTGGCCGGTGGTGCACTACGACCAGCTCGGCAGCGGTGGTTCGACGCGCCTGTCCGGCAAGGGCGCGGACTTCTGGACGCCGGAGCTGTTCGGCGACGAGCTGGACAACCTGGTGCACCGGCTGGGCGTCGAAGACAACTACGTCCTGTTCGGACAGTCATGGGGCGGTCTGGTCGTCGCGCGGCACGCCGCGCAGCGTCCCGACGGCCTGCGCGGTCTGGTGATCGCGAACTCGCCGGCGTCCTACCCGCTGTGGCGGCAGGAGATGGACGTGCTGCGTGCCCAGCTGCCACCCGGCGTCGACGACCAGCTGAGAGCGCACGAAGCCGCCGCCACCACCGATTCGCCGGAGTACTTCGATCTCATGCGCGTGTTCTACGACCGGCACGTCTGCCGCGTGCTGCCATGGCCGGCCGACTACCTGGCCTCGTTCATGGAGATGGCCGACGACAACACCGTCTACACGACGATGAACGGCCCGAGCGAGTTCACCGTCTCCGGCACGCTCAAGGACTACTCGGTGATCGACGTCCTCGACGACATCGAAGTGCCCACCCTGCTCATTTCGGGCCGGCACGACGAGGCCACCCCGGCGACCGTCCAGCCGTACTTCGACCGGATCCACGACGTGCGCTGGGAGATTCTCGAGAACTCCAGCCATGTCCCGCACCTCGAGGAGCCCGAACGGTTCCGCGAGATCCTGCTCGGTTTCCTGCAGGACATCCACCCCACCGCGCCCGCGAGCCGGGTCGCCGAGAGAAGGGTCGCCAGCCATGGATGAAGCCATCCGGCCGGGATCGGCGGTCGTCTTCCCCGGAATGAGCCCCTGTCGCTTCGCCGACTTCGGCAAGTTCCTCCTTGTCAACCCGTTCGCCCGCCCGCTCATCGCGGCGGCCAAGGAGCGGCTCGGCTACTCGCTGATCGACCGCTTCCGCGAGACCGAGGGCGACTACTCCGAGTACGCCCAGGTCGGGTTCATGCTCACCTGCGTCGCGCTCGCCGAATGGGCCGAGCAGGAGTACGGCATGAGCCCCGACTACTGCACCGGGCCGAGCTTCGGCGAGAAACCGGCCAGCGTGTACGCCGGTTCCCTGACCTTCCCCGACGCCGTGTGGATGACCGCGGAGCTCGCTCGCTGCCTGACCGAGTTCTTCGCCACCGAATACACGGACGTGGTGACCCACTCGTTCGTCCGCACCCCGGAGGAAAAGCTCACCGACGCCCTCACCGACCTGGAGGGGCGCGGCGAATGGTTCGACATCTCGTGCTACATCGACCACGACTTCTTCATGGTCTCCCTGCGCGAGCGGAACCTCGACTGGCTCAAGAAGACGGTGCGCGGCATCGGCGGGCTCTCCCTCTACACCATGCGGCCGCCGCTGCATTCGCGCGCGTTCGGTGCGCTGCGCCGCAAGGCGGAGGACGAGGTGATCGGCGACCTGACCTTCCACGACCCGCTCCTGCCCATCGTCGCCGACCAGGACGGCTCGGTCCTGCGCACCGGTGAACAGGTGCGCACGATGTTGCTCGACAGCATCGTCAAGCCGCTGCGGTGGCCGCATGTCGTGTCGTCGCTGGAACAGCTCGGGGTCCGCAAGCTCTGGGTGGCCGGGCCGGACACGCTGTTCGGGCGCGTCCGGGCCACCACGAGCCGCTTCGAGGTGGTCACGGTGAACCCGCGCATGGCCCTGCAGCCCCGCCGTCGTGGCGCAGGACCGTCGCGCGTCAGCTAGCCGGCTGCAGCGCGGCCAGCGTGTTCCACAGCCGGCCGGGGTTCTCGAACGTCTCCAGGTTCAGGGCGTCGTCCTCGAACCGGACGTTGTAGTTCTGCTCCAGCACGGAGAGCAGTTCCACGGTCGCGAGCGAGTCGAGCCCGTAGTCCCGGAGCGGGGTCTCGGCGGTCAGCGCCTCCTCGGCGGGCAGGAAAGGAAGGTACGAGCGAAGCGTCTCGTCGAAAGTGCTGTCCCACATGGCTACTCCGGATCGCTAGGTTGGGATCTACCGAGAGGAAACCGACCGCCCGGTTCGGTTTCGGACTCTACCGCGCGTCGCCCTCCCGGATCGACGTATCGGCACCCCTATTTGTCAATCCGGCCCAAGCGGGCCGACCATGGAGGACGACGATGGACACGGGTCTCACCGGCGGGCCGCACACGCGGTTCCTGCGCGGCCTCGAACTTTCCGGCGGCGGGGTGGCCGTCCACGTGGGCGACCAAGCGCTGAGCTACCCCCGGCTGCACGAGCTGGCCCTGCTGTGGGGTGGCGCGCTCGCCGAGGCCGGCGCCCGCACCGTAGGGGTGCTGGCGGGTAAGGGTGTCACCGCCTACGCGGGGATATTGGCCGGTCTGTACGCGGGCGCCACGATCGTGCCGCTGCGCCCGGACTTCCCGGCGGCGCGGACCGGCCAGATGGTCGAGGCCGCGGGCGTCGACGCGATCGTCGCCGACGCGCGCGGCCTCGCCCTGCTGCCGGAGGTGCTCGGCGGGCGGCAGGTCACCGTGCTCGCGCCGGACTGCGGCGACCAGCCGTCGGTGGTGCGGCCGCGGGCCTCGCAGGCGCTGGCCGCGCCGGTGTCCACACCCGCGTCGGACACCGCGTACGTGCTGTTCACGTCGGGCTCGACCGGGCGACCCAAGGGCGTGCGGATCGGGCACGCCGCCGTCGACCACTACTTCGGCCTGCTCGACGCGCGGTACGACTTCACGCCGGACGACGTGTTCTCGCAGACGTTCGACCTGAACTTCGACTGCGCGATGTTCGACCTGTTCTGCGCGTGGGGCGCCGGGGCGCCGGCGGTCGTGCTGCCGGGCGGGGCGTACCGGAACCTGCCGCGGTTCGCGGCCGAGCGCGGGCTCACCGTGTGGTTCTCCACGCCGAGCGCCATCGACCTCGTCCGGCGCACCGGAGGCCTGACCCCGGGCGCGCTGCCGGGGCTGCGGTGGAGCTTCTTCGCGGGAGAGGCGCTGACCGTCCGCGACACGGCCGACTGGCGGGCCGCGGCCGGTTCGTCGATCGTGGAGAACCTCTACGGCCCGACCGAACTGACGGTGACGGTGTCGGGGTACCGCTGGGACGACGTCGAAACTCCCCGCGTCGCGGTGAACGGCGTGGTGCCGATCGGCGCGGTGCACGCGGGCCACGACCACGTCCTGCTGGGCGCCGGCGACGTTCCGGACCCCGACGAGGGTGAGCTCTGCATCGCGGGGCCGCAGATGACCCCGGGCTACCTCGACCCGGCCGACGAGCAGGGGCGGTTCCTGGACCGCGACGGCAAGCGCTTCTACCGCACGGGCGACCGCTGCCGCCGCCTCGGTGACGCCGGCCTCGCCTACCTCGGGCGGCTGGACTCCCAGGTGCAGGTGCTGGGCTGGCGCATCGAGCTGACGGAGGTCGAGCACGCGCTGCGCGACTGCGGCGTCCAGGACGCGGTGGCGCTGGGCGTGGCGGGGGAGGCGGGGACCGAGCTGTTCGTCTTCTACACGGGAGGGGAACGGCCGGTGCTGGAGATGGTGCGCGCGCTGCGGGCGGTGTTGCCGGAAGGCGTGATCCCACGGCACTACCGGCACGTCGACGAGTTCCCGCTCAACTCCAACCGCAAGATCGACCGCAAGACCCTGGCTGCCCGCGCGGCCGAGCTACTGGCCCCGGCCCCGGTCGGCTGAGAAACCTGCTCGCCCACGGCCGTGAATGGCTCATTGAGGGACATAGAGTCCCTCAATGTGCCATTCACGGCCGTTCCGTTGCCCGGAGCCGGCCGGGCGGCGGGGGTTAGGGGCCGTTAGGGGTGTGGATCCGCAGGTCGGCGCGGCTAGCTTTCGAAACGTCTCCAGGTGTGTCTTCCACGCCGGCCCGTGATCCTTCGAGTCCCTACGGAGTGGCAGTCGTGAACGATTCTCTGGTCCATTCTCTGCTCGACGCGGCGGCGGCCGACGCGCCAGGGGCGTCGGCGGTCCGCGACCGCTCCGGTGTCTGGACCTACGCCGAGCTCGACGCGTGGAGCCATGCCGTGGCCGTGGTGCTCGCGCGGCGCGGCGTGGGGCACGCGGACCGGGTGGTCGTGCAGCTGCCCACCGATCGTGCGCTGGTCGCGCTGTTCTACGGCACTTCGCGCCGCGGGGCGGTGTTCGTGCCGATCAACCCGGCCATGAAGCGGTTCCACTTCGACTCCGTGGTGGCCAACGCCGAGCCGGTGCTGGTGCTCACGGCCGGGGAGTTCGGTCCTTTTTGGAGCGAGGTCACCGACGCCGTCGGAGAACGGGCGGAAGTGGCCGACGTCGGCGAAGACGACATCGCCGTCCTCGTCTACACCTCCGGCAGCACCGCCGCGCCGAAGGGCGTGATCGGCCCGCACCGCCAGGTCACCTTCGCCACCGGCGCGATCCAGGCCGTCCTCGGCTACCGCCGCGACGACGTCGTGTTCTGCCGGTTCCCGATGTCCTGGGACTACGGCCTCTACAAGGTGCTGATGGCCACGCTCGGCCGCAGCGAGATCGTGCTCGCCGACGCCGAGTCGGACCTGCGGCTGCTGGGGCGGATGCGCGAGGTCGGCGCCACCGTCGTGCCGATCGTCCCGTCGCTCGCCACCATGATCGCCACCCTCGCCGGGCGCGACGCCGAGCCGCCCGCGCCGGTGCGCCTGTTCACCAACACCGGCGCCGCCCTGCCCGACGCCACGATCGCCAAGCTGCGCGCCGCCTTCCCCGGCGCCAAGGTCGTCCGCCAGTTCGGCCAGACCGAGTGCAAGCGGATCACGATCATGCCGCCGGACGAGGACACCGAGCGCCCCGGTTCGTCCGGGCTGCCGCTGCCGGGCACGTCCGTGCTGATCCTCGCCGCGGACGGGACCGAGCTGCCGGCCGGGGACATCGGCGAGATCGTCGCCGCCGGGCCGCACGTCATGCCCGGCTACTGGCGGGCGCCCGAGATCTCCGCCCGCGCCTTCCGCCGCGACGAGGCGACCGGCGAGCTGCGTCTGCACACCGGCGACTACGGCCGGCTCGACGCCGACGGCTACCTCTACTTCGAGGGCCGCCGCGACGACATGTTCAAGCGCAAGGGCATCCGGATGTCCACTTTGGAGATCGAGGCCGCCGCGATGGACATCCCCGGCGTCCGCGCGGCGGGCGCGATCCCGCCGAGCGAGGTGCGGGACCTCGCCATCTGCGTCGAGACCGACCTGGCGCCCACGACGGTGCTGCGGGAGCTCGCCAAACGGCTGGAGCCGCAGAAGGTCCCGTCCCTGTGCCACGTCGTCGCCGAGTTCCCGCTCACGGCGCACGGCAAGAACGCCACGAAGGAACTCGCACTGCTGGTGGAGGGGGCTCGCAAATGAGCAGGTACACCGATCTCGCCGAGAAGTTCGGCACGCCCGCCTACGTCTACGACCTCGACGTGGTCGCCGAGTCATGCGACCAGCTGTTCGGCATGCTGCCCGAAGGCTTCCAGCTGTTCTACGCGCTGAAGTCCAACCCCCACCCCGAGATCGGCCGCGAGCTGCGCGGCCGTGGGTGCCGCGCGGAGATCAGCTCCACCGGCGAGCTGGTCAACGCGCTGACCGCCGGGTTCGACCCGGCCGGGATCCTCTACACCGGTCCCGGCAAGACCGACGAGGAGCTGGAGCACGCGATCGCCGCCGGGGTCCGGCTGTTCTCCGTCGAGTCGCTGACCGACCTCCAGCACGTCGGCGCCGCCGCGGAGAAGAACGACGCCACCGTGTCCGTGCTGCTGCGCGTGAACACCACCGCGAGCAGCGGGGGCACCGGCATCCGGATGATGGGCCGCCCGTCGCAGTTCGGCATCGACGCCGAGACGCTGCCCGAAATCATGCCCGCGCTGAAGGCGGTGCCCGGCGCCCGTGTCGTCGGCGCGCACTTCTTCACCATGAGCAACGCCCAGGACGAGGCCAGCCTCCTCGGCGAGTACGAGTTCGTCCTCCGGTCGGCCGCGCAGCTGCGCCGGGAAGTCGGGCTGCCGCTGGAGATCCTGGACATCGGTGGCGGTTTCTCCTCGCCGTACGCGGTGCCGGGCCCGCGCACCGCTTACCCGAAGCTCCGGGCGGGGCTCGAGGCCCTGCTCGACCTGCACCTGCCCGAGTGGCGGTCCGGCGAGATCGAGCTGGCCTGCGAGTCGGGCCGCTACCTGTCCGGCAGCTGCGGTTCGCTGCTGGCGGGCGTGGTGAACGTCAAGGAAAGCCGCGGCAGCCGGTTCGTCATCCTCGACGCCGGGATCAACGTCGTCGGCGGGCTGTCCGGGATCGGCCGGCTGCTCCCCGCGGCGGTCGGCATCGAGGAGGCCGGCACCGAGAAGGGCAGCCTGGTCGGTCCACTGTGTACTCCCGGTGACTCGCTCGCCAAGGTGGCCGAGCTGCCCGCACTGGCTCCCGGCGACGTCGTCACGGTGCCGAACGTCGGCGCCTACGGCGTCACCGCCAGCCTGATCAGCTTCCTCGGCCGTCCCGCGCCGACGGAGGTCGTGGTGCGCGGCGACGAGATCATCTCCGTGTCCCGGTTGGACTACCAGCGCGCTTACGAGGTCTCGCCATGACCGAGGAACTGCACGCCTACGCCGGGGGAGTCGTCACCGAGCCGCACCGGCGGCCGGTGATCGTCAGCAGCATGGCCTCGGACTCGCACACCTGGAACCTGGTCTTCCTCGAGCTCCTCGTCGGCGAGCTCGGCTTCGACGTGGTGAACCTCGGGGCGTGCGTGCCGGACGAGCTGCTGGAGTCGGAGTGCCTGAGCCGCCGCCCGGCGATGCTCGTGCTGAGCAGCGTCAACGGCCACGGCTACCAGGACGGCCTGCGCGTGATCCAGCGGCTGCGCGCCATCCCCGAACTGCGCGCGCTCACGGTGGTGATCGGCGGCAAGCTCGGCGTCGGCGGGGCACTGACCGAGGACGAAACCGCGGAACTGCTGCTCGCCGGGTTCGACGCGGTGTTCGACGACCAGCAGGGCGCGGCGTCGTTCCGCCGGTTCGCCGCGACGCTGTCCGCCGGTGTGACTCAGGTGGAGGCGTGAGTACCGCCGACGTACGTCTTCCCGCGGAGGCGGCATGAGCTTCGAGGAGTTCGTCGCGCGACGGCACGCCGCCGGCGAGCTCGTCGTGCAGCCACGGATGGGCTTCGCCGACCCCGTCGCCATGCGCGCCGGGCTGGCCGCGACGAAGGGCGCGGACGCCGCCACCGTCGGCACCGTCACGCTCGACAGCTACACCCGCGTCTGTGACACCGAGTCCGTGGCGCACGCGCTGCGCAACGGGATCGGTCTCAACGGCTACCCGATCGTCAACCATCCGCCCGAGGTCACGCGCGAGATGCTCGACGGGCTCGAAGGCCCGGACTTCCCGGTGCAGGTGCGGCACGGCTCGGCCCGGCCCGCGGACATCTTCCGCGCGATGATCGCGGCCGGCCTGCACGCCACCGAGGGCGGTCCGGTGTCCTACTGCCTGCCCTACAGCCGCACGCCGCTCGACGAGTCCGTGCGCAACTGGGCGCACTGCTGCGACCTGCTGCTGGACGCCGAGCACCCGGGCGGGCGGCCGCACCTGGAGACGTTCGGCGGCTGCATGATGGGCCAGCTCTGCCCGCCGGGCGAGCTGGTGGCGCTGTCGGTGCTGGAGGCGCTGTTCTTCTACCGCAAGGGCGTGCGCAGCATTTCGGTGAGCTACGCGCAGCAGACGAACATGGCGCAGGACCAGGAGGCGGTCTCCGCGCTGCGGCGGCTGTGCGCCGAGCTGCTGCCCGACGCCACCTGGCACGTCGTGATCTACGCCTACATGGGACTGTTCCCACGGACCCCGGGTGGCGCGCGCGGCCTGCTCGGGAAGGCCGCCGAGCTGGCGGTGACCACCGGTTCGGAACGGCTGATCGTCAAGACCACCGCCGAGGCGCACCGGATCCCGACCGTCGCGGAGAACATCGCGGCGCTGGAACACGCCGCCGCGACGGCGAAGGCGGTCACCGGCAAGGTCACCGTGGACGGTGACAACCAGGTCTACCGCGAGGCGTACGCCCTCGTCGACGCCGTGCTGAACAGCCACGCCGACCTGGGCCGCGCGATCGTGGTCGCGTTCAAGCGCGGCCTGCTCGACGTCCCGTACTGCCTGCACCCGGACAACGCCGGGCAGGCGCGCAGCTACCTCGACCCGGCGGGCCGGCTCGGCTGGTCGGAGCTCGGGTCGCTGCCGCTGCGCCGCGTGGTGGAGCACCACCACGCGGCCCGGATCACCTCGTCGACGTTGATGTCGGCGCTTTCCCACGTCCAGCACACCTACGACACCGAGGCACTGGAGCAACCGATGACCGCGATTGGGGGCGAGTCGTGATGAGTACACGCCGGACAGTCCGCGCGTACCCGTTCGACATGCACGAGATCTCCGTTTCCGAGCAGTACCACGTTCTGCAGCGGGAAGAGCCGATGAGCCGGGTGCAGATGCCCTTCGGCGAACCGGCTTGGCTGGCCACGAAGTACGCCGACGTCAAGCTCGTGGTGACCGACCAGCGGTTCAGCCGGGAGCTCGCGCAGGGCCTCGACCAGCCGCGGATGCGCCGCCAGCAGATGGGCGACGGCATCATGGGCATGGACCCGCCGGACCACTCCCGGCTGCGCCGCCTGGTGGCGAAGGCGTTCACGGCCCGCCGGCTGGAGCAGATGCGCGACGGCGTGCGGGACCTGGTGAACCGGCTGCTCGACGACATGCAGGCGCACGGGGACAGCGCCGATCTCGTCGGGGAACTCGCGCGGCCGCTGCCGGTCACGGTGATCTGCGACCTGCTCGGGGTGCCGAAGGAGGACCACTCGATCTTCAGCGAGTGGACCCAGGCCCTGGTCGGCGACGCGACCGCGAAGAGCGATGTGCTCGACGTCTACGGCGACAAGCTGGACGACTACGTGGCCGGGCTGGTGGCCCAGCGGCGTGAGGAGCCGACCGACGACCTGCTCGGCGCGCTCGTCTACGCCCGCGACGCCGGCGACAAGCTGACCGAGCAGGAGCTGATCGCGATCGCCGGCGCCGGCCTGCTGACCGGCGGGGTGGAGACGGTTTCCACGGCGCTGCCCAGCTTCGTCTTCACGCTCCTGACGAATCCCGAGCTGCTGGCGCAGCTGCGAGCCGACCCGAACCTCATGCCGACGGCGATCGAGGAGCTGCTGCGGTACGTGCCGATCAACACCGCCGCGATGTTCGCGCGCTACGCCACCGAGGACATTCGCTTCGGCGACGTCGTGGTGCGCGCGGGCGACCCGGTGCTGCCGGCGCTGCACGCGGCCAACCGCGACCCGGAGGTGTTCGCCGACCCGGACCGCATCGACCTGACGCGCAGCCCCAACCCGCACATGGCGTTCGGGCACGGCCCGCACCACTGCATCGGTGCGCAGCTGGCCAGGCTGGAACTGCAGGAAGCGTTGAAGGCGATCCTCGAGCGGTTCCCGGAAATGCGGTTCGCGGACGGGCGTGAGGGCGTCAAATGGGAATACGGCGTGATCGTGCGCGGGCCTTCGCAGCTGCGCATCGCCTGGTGACCACGGGAACGCGGCGGGACGCGGGTGCGTAACGCCCCAATGTGGCGTTCGGTGCGTCGAGCGCACCCAATGTGGCGTTGGGTGCGTCCAGTGCACCCAATGTGGCGTTCGGTGCGTCCAGTGCACCCAATGTGGCGTTCGGTGCGTCGAGCGCACCCAATGTGGCGTTCGGTGCGTCAGACGCACCCAACGCCACATTGGGGCGCTGGCGGGTTGCCGACAGCGGCGGCGGGTGTTCGGTGCGGCGATGCGCGTCCGATCCGGACCGACCGTCGATTTCCCCGCCCCTAGAACGCTTTTCAGGGGATCCGGCCGCGACGCGCGCCGACCTACGATCGATCAAGACGACCATGAATGCTGGCTTGCTACAGCGGTGGAGTGCGGAATGCGTGAGTTTGAGACCGAATCGAAGCGGGAGCCCGGGTTCGCGGAGCGGCTGACCGAACTGCCCTCCGGTGACCGCGCGGCATTCCTGGCGGACGTCGTCCACGACGCCACGCGAGCCGCGCTGCTGGCGGCCCGGCCGGATGTGCCCGCGGTGCTCGACCCGGAAAAGGCGTTCTCCGACCACGGGTTCGACTCCCTGGCGGCGGTGGAGCTGCACGCGCGGCTCACCGACGCCACCGGGCTCGACCTGCCGGTCACCCTGGTGTTCGACCACCCGACCCCGGTCGCCGTCGCGCGCTTCCTGCACGCGCTGGTGTTCGGCGCCGAGGTCGTCGACAGTGGACCGGTGGTGGCGGGGTCGGCGGACGAGCCGGTCGTCATCGTCGGCATCGGCTGCCGCTACCCGGGCGGGGCCGCCTCGCCCGAGGAGCTGTGGCGGCTCGTGGCCGAAGAGGTCCACACCATCAGCGGGTTCCCGGACAACCGTGGCTGGGACCTCGACGGCCTGTACGACCCCGACCCCGACCGTCCGGGCAGCAGCTACGTCACCTCCGGCGGCTTCCTGCCCGACGCGGGGGAGTTCGACGCCGGCTTCTTCGGCATCTCCCCGCGTGAGGCGTCCGCGATGGACCCGCAGCAGCGGCTGGTGCTCGAGACGGCGTGGGAAGCCCTGGAGCGCGCCAAGATCGACCCGACGACCCTGCGCGGCACGCCCGCGGGCGTCTTCATCGGCGCCGAGGCCCAGGAGTACGGCCCGCGCCTGCACGAGGCCCCGGACGGCCTCGACGGATACCTGCTCACCGGCAACGCGCCCAGCGTCGTCTCCGGCCGCGTCGCCTACGCGCTCGGCCTCGAAGGCCCGACCCTGACCGTCGACACCGCGTGCTCCGGTTCGCTCGTCGCGCTGCACCTCGCCGTGCAGGCCCTGCGCCGCGGGGAAACCCAGCTCGCCCTCGCCGGCGGGGTCGCCGTCATGGGCGGCCCGGGGACCTTCACCGCGTTCAGCCGCCAGCGCGGCCTCGCCGAGGACGGCCGCTGCAAGGCCTTCGCCGCCGCGGCCGACGGCACCGGGTTCGCCGAAGGCGTCGGTGTCCTGGTGCTGGAACGGCTTTCCGACGCGGTCGCCAACGGGCACACCGTGCTCGCCGTCGTGCGCGGCACGGCCATCAACTCCGACGGCGCCTCCAACGGCCTCACCGCCCCCAACGGCCCGTCGCAGCAGCGCGTCATCCACCGCGCGCTCGCCGACGCGCGGCTGGCACCGTCCGAAGTGGACGTCGTCGAGGCGCACGGCACCGGCACCCGGCTCGGCGACCCGATCGAGGCGCAGGCCCTGCTCGCCACCTACGGCCAGGACCGCGAGACGCCGCTGCTGCTCGGCTCGATCAAGTCCAACATCGGCCACACCCAGGCCGCGGCCGGGGTGGCCGGCGTGATCAAGGTGGTCGAGGCGATCCGCCGCGGCCACGTGCCGAAGACCCTGCACGTCGACGCGCCGAGCCCGCACGTCGACTGGACCGCGGGCGCGGTCGAGCTGCTGACCGAGGCCCGCGCGTGGCCGGCGGTCGAGCGGCCGCGCCGCGCCGGCGTCTCGTCGTTCGGCGTCAGCGGCACCAACGCGCACGTCATCATCGAGCAGGCGCCCGAGACCGCGGACGACGAAGGAGCCACCGAGCCGCTCCCGATCGTGCCCCTCGTCGTCTCGGCCCGTAGTGAGGAAGCGCTGCGGGCACAGGCGGAAAAGCTGGTGTCCGCCGTAGCGTCCGCGGACCTCACCGAGGTCGGCTTCTCGCTGGCCGGGACGCGCGCCGCGCACGACCACCGCGCCGTCGTCGTCGCCCAGAGCACCGAGGACGCGGTCCGCGGCCTGCGCGCGCTCGCCGCGGGTGAGCAAGACGCCGCCGTCGTCACCGGCGAGCGCACCCCGGGCAAGCTCGCGATGCTGTTCACCGGGCAGGGCTCGCAGCGGCTCGCGATGGGCAAGGAGCTCTACCTCGCCTACCCCGTGTTCGCGGAGGTCTTCGACGAGGCCGTCGACCACCTCGACGTGCAGATGGACCGCCCGCTGCGCGACGTCCTCTTCGGCGAGGACGCCGAGGAGCTGAACGGCACCCAGTACGCGCAGTGCGTGCTGTTCGCGATCGAGGTCGCGGTCGCCCGGCTGCTGGAATCGTGGGGGGTCAAGCCGGACATCCTGCTCGGCCACTCGATCGGCGAGCTCGCCGCCGCGCACATCGCCGGCGTCTGGAGCCTGGCCGACGCCTGCATGGTCGTCGCCGCGCGGGGCCGCCTGATGCAGGCGCTGCCCGCGGGCGGCGTGATGGTCGCGGTCGCCGCGACCGAGGACGAGGTCCTGCCGCTGCTCGACGAGGGCGTGAGCATCGCCGCCGTGAACGGCCCGGCCTCGGTCGTGGTCTCCGGCGAACGGGAAGCCGTCGACACCGTCGTGTCGGTGTTCCGGATGCAGGGCCGCAAGACCAGCGAGCTGCGCGTGTCCCATGCGTTCCACTCGCCGCTGATGGAGCCGATGCTGGCCGAGTTCCGGGAGATCCTGGAGGTCGTCGACTTCGCGCCGCCGTCGATCCCGGTCGTCTCGAACGTCACGGGCCGCCTGGCCACACCCGAGGAGCTGTGCTCGCCCGGCTACTGGCTTTGGCACGTGCGCCGCGCCGTCCGGTTCGCCGACGGCGTCGCCGCGCTCGCCGCGGCGGGCGTCACCACCGCGATCGAGGTCGGTCCCGACGCCGTCCTGTCCGCCATGGCCGCCACCGGCCCGCACGGCAACGACATCGCCTTCGTCCCCGCGCTGCGCCGCGGGCACGCCGAGGTCCCGGCGCTCGCCGGCGCGCTCGGCCGGCTGCACACCCGTGGCGTGCCGGTCGGCTGGGCCGCGTTCTTCGGCTCGGCCCGCGCGGTCGACCTGCCGACGTACGCCTTCCAGCGCAAGCACTTCTGGCTCACCGCGCCGCAGGGCCACGGCGACGCGGCCGACCTCGGCCAGCTCGCCTCCGGGCACCCGCTGCTGGCCGCCGAGATCGGCCTGGCCGACCACGACGGCCTGGTCCTGACCGGCCGGATCGGCCTGCGGACCCACCCGTGGCTCGCCGACCACACCATCGCGGGCACCGCTCTGCTGCCCGGCACCGCGTTCGTCGAGATGGCCCTGCACGCCGCCGAGCAAGCGGGCTGTGACGTCGTCGACGAGCTGACCCTGCAGGCGCCGCTGCCCGTGCCGGACGATGGCGGGGTCGCGCTGCAGGCCGTGGTCGGCCCGGCCGAGGACGGCCGCCGCACTATCGAGTTCTACTCGCGGGCCGCCCACGACGTCGCCTGGACCCGCCACGCGGTCGGCGTGCTGGCCGAGGCCCCGGCCGAGGAGCCCGCCCCGCTCACCGAGTGGCCGCCGTCGGGCGCCGAGGTCGTCGCCACGAGCGAGCTGTACGAAGAGCTGGCGGCCCAGGGCTACGGCTACGGCGCGCTTTTCCAGGGTCTGCGGACGGCGTGGAAGCGCGACGACGGAGACGGCACTGTGTTCGCCGAGGTCGCCCTGCCCGCCGGCCGTGACGAGGCCTTCGGGATCCACCCGGCGCTGCTCGACGCCGTGCTGCACGCCACCGACTACGCCCCCGGCGAGGCCAGGGAGGCCGGCGAGATCCGGCTGCCGTTCGCGTGGACCGGGGTGCGGCTGCACGCTTCCGGCGCCACCGAGGTGCGGGTGCGGATCACGTCCCCGGCCACCGGCGGGGTCGCCATCGAGGTCACCGACGCGGCGGGCGCGCCCGTGCTGTCGGTGGAGTCGTTCCGCAGCCGCCCGGTCCGCGAGGCCGACCTGGGCCCGCGGGCCGAAGACCTGCTGCACACCGTCGAATGGACGCCGGTCGCGGCTTCGGACGCCGAGTTCGCGACCGTCGAGGTCACCGAGCTGGCCGAACTGGCCGAACTGACCGACGTGCCCGACGCCGTCGTGGTGCCGGTCGCCGCGAAGGGCCGGAGCGTCCCGGCGGCGGCCAAGCAGGCCGCCCACCGCGCGCTCGCCGTCCTGCAGGAGTTCGTCGCCGACGACCGCTTCGCCGCGGCGAAGCTCGTTCTCCGAACCCCCGGCACTCTTGCCGACTCCGTCGTGCGCGGGCTGGTCCGGTCGGCGCAGGCCGAACACCCCGGCCGGATCGTCCTGCTCGAAGGCGAGACCACCGCCGGGACCCTGGCCACCGCGCTCGCCTCGGGCGAGCCGGAGCTGCGGATCGACGGCGACCGGGTCCTGGCCCCGCGGCTCGTTCGCCTGCACACCGACGCGCCGGCCTGGCAGGCGGGTGGCACCGTGCTGGTCACCGGGGGCACCGGCGGCCTCGGCGCGCAGGTCGCGCGGCACCTCGTCACCACCCACGGCGTCCGGAGCCTGGTCCTGCTCAGCCGCCGCGGGCTCGACGCCCCCGGCGCGGCCGAGCTGGCCGCCGAGCTGGCGGAAACCGGCGCGACCGTGCAGGTCATCGCGGGTGACGTCACCAAGAAGCGGTCGCTGTCGGCCGCGCTGAAGAAGATCGAGCAGCCACTGACCGCCGTCGTCCACACCGCCGGGGTGCTCGACGACGCGATGATCGGCTCGCTCACCGACGACCGTCTCGACACCGTCCTCGCGCCGAAGGTCGACGCGGCCTGGACGCTGCACGAGCTGACCGCCGACCTGGACGCGTTCGTCGTGTTCTCCTCCTCGGCCGGCCTGGTCGACGGTGCCGGCCAGGCGAACTACGCGGCGGGCAACACCTTCCTCGACGCGCTGGCCGAGCACCGCCGCGAGCAGGGCCTTCCGGCGACCTCGCTGGCCTGGGGTCTGTGGACCGACGGCGGCGCCGCCCTCGGCATGAGCGCCGGACTGTCCGAAAAGGACCTGAGCCGGATCGGCCGGCTGGGCCTCGCCCCGCTGACCGCCGCCGAAAGCCTCGCCGCCCTGGACGCCGCGGTCGGCGCGGAGGTCCCGGCCGTCGTGCCGACCCGCGTCGACCGTGCCGCGCTGGCCGCCCGCGAGGACGTTCCGGCGCTGCTGCGCGGCCTGGTTCCGGCGAGCCGCCGCCGGGTCGCGGCGACCCCGGGGGCGCTCACGCCGGAGCGGCAGTTCGCCGAGCGGTTCGCCGCGCTGTCCGAGGCCGACCGCGACCGCGCGGTGCTCGACCTCGTGCGCACCCACGTCGCGGCCGTGCTCGGCCACGACAGCGCCGCCGCGATCAGCCCGGCCCGCCCCTTCGGCGAGCTCGGCTTCGACTCCCTCGCCGCGGTGGAGCTGCGCAACGTGCTCGACTCCGTCACCGGGATGCGGCTGCCCGCCACGCTGGTGTTCGACCACCCGACCCCGCGGGCGCTGGCCGAGTACATCGTCACGCGGCTCACCGGGCTCGCCCCGGCCAAGCCGGTCACGCCGGTGACCACGGCCGACCCGGAGGAGCCGATCGCCATCGTCGGCATCGCCTGCCGCTACCCCGGCGGCGTCGCGACGCCGGAGGACCTGTGGCGGCTCGTCGCCGGCGGGAAGGAAGCGCTCACGCCGTTCCCGGCCGACCGCGGCTGGAACGTCGACGCCCTCTACGACCCCGAGCCCGGCAAACCCGGCCGCAGCTACGTCAAGCACGGCGCGTTCCTGCACGACGCCGCCGAGTTCGACGCCGACTTCTTCGAGATCAGCCCGCGCGAGGCGGCCGCGATGGACCCCCAGCAGCGGCTGCTGCTGGAAGTCTCCTGGGAGGCGTTCGAGCGGGCCGGGATCGACCCGGTTTCCCTGCGCGGCAGCGCGACCGGCGTCTTCGCCGGCGTCATGTACCACGACTGGGGCACCCGCCTCGGCACGGTTTCCGACGACATCGCGGGCTACCTCGGCAACGGCAGCCTCGCCAGCGTGGTCTCCGGCCGCGTGTCCTACGCGCTCGGCCTGGAGGGCCCGACGGTCACCGTCGACACGGCCTGCTCGTCGTCGCTGGTCGCCCTGCACTGGGCGGTCCAGGCGCTGCGCCGCGGCGAGTGCACGCTCGCCCTCGCCGGTGGCGTCACCGTGATGTCCACTCCGGACACCTTCGTCGACTTCAGCCGCCAGCGCGGGCTTTCCGCCGACGGCCGCTGCCGCTCGTTCGCCGACGCGGCCGACGGCACCGGCTGGGGCGAGGGCGCGGGCATGCTGCTCGTCGAGCGGCTGTCGGACGCCCAGCGCAACGGGCACCCGGTGCTCGCCCTGCTCAAGGGCTCCGCGGTCAACCACGACGGCGCGTCCAACGGCCTCACCGCCCCGAACGGCCCCTCGCAGCAGCGGGTGATCGCGAAGGCACTGGCCGACGCCGGCCTCGCGGCGTCCGAAGTGGACGCCGTCGAGGGCCACGGCACCGGCACCACGCTGGGCGACCCGATCGAGGCGCAGGCCCTGCTCGCCACCTACGGCCAGGACCGCGCCGAGGACGAGCCGCTGTGGCTGGGCTCGATCAAGTCGAACATCGGCCACACCCAGGCGGCCGCGGGCGTCGCGGGCATCATCAAGATGGTCATGGCGATGCGCAACGAGCAGCTGCCGCAGACCCTGCACGTGGACCGTCCGTCCACTGTGGTCGACTGGGAGACCGGCGCGGTGCGCCTGCTCACCGAGTCGCGCGACTGGGCCGCCAACGGCCACCCGCGCCGCGCCGCCGTCTCGTCGTTCGGCATCAGCGGCACCAACGCCCACGTGATCATCGAGCAGGCGCCGGCCGACGTGGTGGTCAAGCAGCCCGCCGAGCCGACGCCGGAAGCCGTCGTCCCGGTCGCGCTCTCCGGCCGGTCCGCGGTCGCCGTGCGCGGCCAAGCCGCCCGGCTGCGCGAGTACCTCGCCGACCACGAAGACGTCCCCGTCGCCGAGCTGGCACGCTCGCTGGTCTCGACCCGGGCCGCGCTGGAGCACCGCGCGGTGGTCGTCGCCGGGACCGCGGCCGAGCTGGCCGCCGGCCTGGACGCGCTGGCCACCGGCGAGCAGGGCGGCGAGTCCGTCACCGAGGGCAAGCTCGCGTTCCTGTTCTCCGGGCAGGGTGCGCAGCGGGTGGGGATGGGTGCCGCGCTGGCCGCGGCCTACCCCGTCTTCGCGGAGGCGTTCGACGCCGTCTGCGCCGCGATCGACCCGCTGCTCGACGTGCCGCTGCGCGACGTCGTCTTCGGCACGACCGCGCTCGCCGACCGCGGCCTGCTCGACCAGACGCAGTACACGCAGACCGCGCTGTTCGCGGTGGAGGTCGCGCTCTTCCGGCTCGCCGAGTCGTGGGGGATCGTCCCCGACGCGCTGGCCGGCCACTCGATCGGTGAGCTGGCCGCGGCGCACGTCGCCGGGGTGCTTTCCCTCCAGGACGCGGCGAAACTGGTCGCGGCTCGTGGCCGGCTGATGGGTGCGCTGAGCACGCCGCCGGGGGCGATGGTCTCCCTCGCCACCACCGAAGAGGCCGCGCGGGAGCTGATCCGCGGGCACGAGGACGAGGTCAGCGTCGCCGCCGTCAACGGCCCCGAATCGGTCGTCATCTCGGGTGCCGCCGACGTCGTGTCCCGCATCGAGCGCGCCACCGACGTCCGGACGCGCCGGCTGCGCGTGAGCCACGCGTTCCACTCGCCGCTGATGGCGCCGATGCTCGACGAGTTCCGCGAGATCGCCGCCGGGCTGACGTTCCACGAGCCGAAGATCCCGATCGTCTCCACGGTCTCGCCGGACGCGGACCTGACCTCGGCCGAATACTGGGTCACGCACGTCCGCGAAGCCGTCCGCTTCGGTGACGCGGTGGCCACGCTGGCCGCCGACGGCGTGCGGACGTTCCTCGAGCTGGGGCCGGACAGCGTGCTGACCGCGCTCGGCAGGCAGATCGACCCGGACGCCGCGTTCGTCCCCTTCGGCCGCCGGGACGGGGACGAGGTGCGCACCGCGCTCGCCGCGCTCGGCCGCCTGTACGCCCGCGGCGCCGCCGGGCTGGGCCGCGTGCTCGGCGACGGCCCGATCCGGCTCGACCTGCCGACGTACGCCTTCCAGCACAAGCGCTTCTGGCTCGACGCGACGCCGTCCGGCGATGTCACCTCGGTCGGGCAGCAGCCGGTGGCCCACCCGATGCTGGGCGCGGTCGTGCCGCTGTCCGGTTCGGACACCACGGTGCTCACCGGCCGGCTGTCCGCCGGGTCGGTGCCGTGGCTGGCCGACCACGTCGTCAAGGGCGCGATCCTGGTGCCCGGCACCGGGTTCGTCGAACTCGCCATCGCCGCGGGCGACCAGGTCGGCCACTCGACGGTCGAAGAGCTGACGCTGCAGGCGCCGCTCGTCCTGCCGCCGGACGGCGCCGTGGCGCTGCAGGTCGTGGTCGGCCCCGCCGACGGCGACCGGCGCCCGGTCACCGTCTTCTCGCGGCCGGTCGACGGCTCGGTCGACGGAGAGTGGACCCAGCACGCCATCGGCACGCTGTCCGCGGCGCCGCGGCCGGAGCCCGCCGGGCTCACGGAGTGGCCGCCGGCCGGCGCGAAAACCATCGCGGTCGAGGGCGCGTACGAGCTGCTCAACGACCGCGGTTACGGCTACGGCCCGAGCTTCCAGGGGCTCAAGGCCGCCTGGCGGCGGGGCAACGAGGTGTTCGCCGAGGTCGCGCTGCCCGAACCGGCGGCGTCCACGGCGAGCGCGTACGGGCTGCACCCGGCGTTGCTCGACATCGCGATGCACGCCGACCTCCTGGGCGACCCGGACGGCGAGACCCTGCTGCCGTTCGTCTGGAACGGCGTGACGCTGCACGCCGTCGGCGCCTCGGTGCTGCGGGTGCGGATCGAGCGGCTCAACGGCGACGAGGTGTCGGCGATCGAGGTCGCCGACGGCGAGGGCCGTCCGGTCGCGACCATCGACTCACTGGTCTCGCGTCCGGTGCGCCGCGAGCTGTCCGCGTCGCCCGCCGAGGCGGACGGCTCGCTGCTGAAGATCGCGTGGCAGCCGGTTTCCGTGCCGCCGTCCGAAGCGGACGCTGCCGAGGTGGTCGCGGTCGGCCGCGGCCGGGTCGGGGTGGCCGCCACCTACGCCGGGTTCGCCGACCTGGCCGGCGCGATCGACCGCGGCGAGCCGGCGCCCGGGCTCGTCACGCTGACGGTGCCCGAAACCACCGGCGACGTGCCGGAGACGGCCAGGGCGAACGCCGCCTGGCTGCTCGCCGAGATCCAGGCCTGGCTGGCCGAAGCCCGGTTCGCGACCACGAAGCTGGCGGTCGTGACGCGGGACGCGGTGCCCGCCGGGGAATCCACTGTGGACGTCACGCAGGGCCTGCTGTGGGGCCTGGCGCGTGGTGCCCAGGCCGAACACCCCGGCCGGGTGTGCCTGGTCGACGCTGACGCGACGACCACCGTCGAGACCCTCGCGGCGGTCGTCGCCTCCGGCGAGCCGGAAGCGGCGGTCCGCGAGGGCGCGGTGCTGGTGCCGCGGTACGTCCGGACGGAGCCCGGCGGCACCTCGCCGTGGCAGGCCGCCGGCACGGTGCTGATCACCGGCGGCACCGGCGGGCTCGGCAGCCTGCTGGCCCGCTACCTGGTCGCCGAGCACGGCGTGCGGGACCTGGTGCTCACCAGCCGTCGCGGGCTCGCCGCGCCGGGCGCGCGTCAGCTCGCCGAAGAACTGACCGACCTGGGCGCGAACGTCACCGTCGCCGCGTGCGACGTCGCCGACCGCGCCGCGGTGACCGACCTGGTCGCCACCATCCGGAACCTCACCGCGGTGGTCCACGCGGCGGGCACGGCGGACAGCGGGGTCTTCGGCTCCCTGACCGCCGAGCAGCTCGACAAGGTGCTGCGGGCCAAGGTGGACGCCGCCTGGCACCTCCACGAGCTGACCACCGGCCTGGCCGCGTTCGTGATGTTCTCCTCCGCCGGCGGCCAGGTGCTGCCCGCCGGTCAGGCGAACTACGCCGCCGCCAACGCCTTCCTCGACGGCCTCGCCGAGCACCGCCGGGCCACCGGCCTCGCGGCGACCGCGCTGGCCTGGGGCCTGTGGGACGAGAACACCGGCCTCGGCGGCGAACTGGCCGAGGCCGACCTGGCCCGGATGGCCCGGCTCGGCCTGCCCGCCGTCACCGCCGAGCAGGGGCTGGCCCTGTTCGACGCCGCGGTGAGCACCGAGGACGCCGTGATCGCCCCGCTGCGCGTGGACATCCCGGCGCTGCGGGCCCGCACCGACGAGCTTCCGGCGCTGCTGCGCGGGTTCGTCCCGCCGAAGGCACGCCGGGTCGCCAAGGCGGCGAAGGCGGCCGACAACGCGCTGGCCGCGGAGCTGGCCGGGCTGGCCGACGCCGAGCGCGACCGCGTGCTGCTGGACATCGTCCGCACCCAGGTGGCCACCGTGCTCGGCTACGCGGGCAAGTCCGAAGTGGACGGCACCCGCGCGTTCAAGGAACTCGGCTTCGACTCCCTCGCCGCGGTCGAGCTGCGCAACCTGCTCGGCACCGCGACCGGCCTGACCCTGCCGGCGACGCTGATCTTCGACCACCCGACCGCCAAGGCGGTGGCCGACTTCGTCAAGGGCAAGCTGCTCGGCGCGGTCGCCAAGGTCCCGGCCACCCCGGCCCGGACCGGCGCGTCGATGCAGGAGCCGATCGCGATCGTCGGCATGGCCTGCCGCTACCCCGGTGGCGTCCGGTCGCCGGAGGACCTCTGGCAGCTGCTGGTCGACGAGGTCGACGCGGTTTCCGAGTTCCCGACGAACCGCGGCTGGGACATCGAGAGCATCTACGACCCGGAGCGCGGCAAGCGGGGCAAGACCTACGCCCGCGAAGGCGGCTTCCTCCACGAAGGCACCTTGTTCGACCCGGCGTTCTTCGGCATCGGCCCGCGCGAGGCGCTGGCCATGGACCCGCAGCAGCGGCTCCTGCTGGAGACCGCGTGGGAGGCCATCGAGCGGGCCGGCATCGACCCGACCGTGCTGCGCGGCAGCATGACCGGCGTCTTCACCGGCGCGATGTACGACGACTACGGCAGCCGCGTCCCCGGCGCGCCCGCCGACGTCGCCGCCTACATCCCCAACGGCAGCTCCGGCGCGGTCGTCTCCGGCCGCATCTCCTACCTGCTGGGACTGGAAGGCCCGAGCATGACGGTCGACACCGCGTGCTCGTCCTCGCTGGTCACGCTGCACCTCGCGGTGCAGGCGCTGCGGGCGGGGGAGTGCGGGCTGGCGCTCGCCGGCGGGGTCACGCTGCTCTCGCAGCCGGACCTGTTCGTCGACTCCAGCCGGCAGGGCGTGCTTTCGCCCAACGGCCGGTCGAAGTCCTTCTCCGCGGCGTCCGACGGCGTCGGCTGGGCGGAGGGCGCGGGCCTGCTCCTGCTGGAGCGGCTGTCCGACGCGCAGCGCAACGGGCACGAGGTGCTCGCGGTGGTCCGCTCCAGCGCCGTCAACCAGGACGGCGCGTCGAACGGCCTCACCGCGCCGAACGGGCCGTCGCAGGAACGCGTGATCCGCGCGGCCCTCGCGGCGGGCGGGCTCGTCCCGTCCGATGTGGACGCGGTCGAGGCGCACGGCTCGGGCACGAAGCTGGGTGACCCGATCGAGGCGCAGGCGCTGCTGGCCACCTACGGCCAGGACCGCGAGCGGCCGCTGTACCTGGGCTCGGTGAAGTCCAACATCGGCCACGCGCAGGCCTCCGGCGGCGCGGCGGGCGTGATCAAGGTCGTGCAGGCGCTGCGGCACAACCTGCTGCCGAAGACCATGCACGTCGACGCGCCGTCGCCGGTCGTCGACTGGACCACGGGCGACATCGAGCTGCTGACCGAGGCCCGGCCCTGGCTGCCGAACGGCCGCCCGCGGCGGGCCGGTGTTTCCTCCTTCGGCATCAGCGGCACCAACGCGCACATCATCATCGAGGAGGCCCCGCCGGCCACGGCGACGCCGCCGCGCCGGACCGCGCCGCCGTTGCCGTCGGTTCCGCTGCCCATCGCCGGGACGACGGCCGCGGCGCTCGCCGACCAGGCGGGCCGGCTGGCCGGGCACCTGCGGGCGAACCCGGAGCTCGACCTCACCGACGTCGGCTACTCGCTGGCCACCGGCCGCGCCGCGCTCGACCACCGCTCGGTGGTCCTGGCGGCCGACCGCGACGCCGCGCTGAAGGCACTGGACGGCATCGCCGCCGGCGGGACCCCGGCGGGCACGGTGACCGGCGTCACCAGCGCGGCCGACCTGACCGCGTTCCTGTTCACCGGACAGGGCGCGCAGCAGCCGGGCATGGGCCGCGGGCTCTACGAGACCTTCCCGGTCTTCGCCGGCGCCTTCGACGAAGCCTGCGGCCTGTTCGACACCGAGGTGCCCCTCAAGCAGGTCATCTGGGCGGAGAAGGGCTCCGCGGACGGTGAGCTGCTGAACCGCACGGCGTACACGCAGTGCGCGCTGTTCGCGATCGAGGTGGCGCTCTACCGCCTGGTGGAGTCGTGGGGCATCACCCCGGACTACGTCACCGGGCACTCGATCGGCGAGCTGGCCGCCGCGCACGTCGCCGGGGTGTTCTCGCTGGCCGACGCCTGCGCGCTGGTCGCCGCTCGCGGCCGGCTCATGCAGGCACTGCCGGCCGGCGGGACGATGGCCGCGATCGCGGCGACGGAAGACGAGGTGCGCGCGGCGCTCCCGTCCGATGTCGACGTCGCCGCGGTCAACGGCCCGCGCTCGGTGGTCGTCTCCGGTCCCGAGGCCGCCGTGCAGGCCGCGATGGCGATCTTCGCCGACCAGGGACGGCGGACGAAGCAGCTCGTCGTGTCGCACGCCTTCCACTCCGCGCTGATGGAGCCGATGCTGGCCGAATTCGCCGTGGTGGCGGAGAAACTGACCTACACCGCCCCGGGCATCCCGGTCGTCTCCAACGTGACCGGCCGGATCGCCACGGCCGAGCAGCTGTGCTCGCCGGAGTACTGGGTGGACCACGTGCGCGAGGCCGTCCGGTTCGCCGACGGCGTCGGCGCGCTGCTCACGGCCGGGGTGACCCGGTTCGTCGAGCTGGGCCCGGACGCGGTGCTCACCGGCATGGTCCGCGAGTGCGACACCGCGGCCGCCGACCGGCCCGACCGCGTCGTGGGCGTGCCCGCGCTGCGCCGGGGCCGCGACGAGGTGCCGACCCTGTTCGCCGCGGTCGCCACGCTGTACTCGCGGGGCGCGAAGCCCGACTGGCACGCCCTGTTCGCCGGGCGCGGCGCGTCCACTGTGGACCTGCCGACCTACGCCTTCCAGAACAAGGAATACTGGCTCGACGCCACCAAGCCGGCCGGCGACGTCGGCTCGCTCGGCGCCAAGTCCGCCGGGCACCCGCTGCTGGGCGCGCTGGTGGAGCTGCCGGACGGCGGCGCGGTGCTCACCGGGCGGCTCGCGGTGGACCGGCAGACCTGGCTGGCCGACCACGTGGTGATGGGCCGGACGATGCTGCCGGGCACCGCGTACGTCGAGCTGGCCCTGCACGCCGGCGACCAGGTCGGCTGCGACCTCCTGGACGAGCTCACCCAGCAGGCCCCGCTGCTGCTGCCCGAGACGGGTGGGGTCGACATCCGCGTGGTGGTCGGCGCGCCCGGCGCGGACGGCCGCCGCGAGTTCTCGGTGCACTCGCGCCCCGGGGACTCCTGGATCCAGCACGCGGCCGGCACCCTGTCGGCCGGCGCGCGGCCGGCGGAGTTCGACCTCTCGGTCTGGCCACCGGAGGGCGCCGAAGCCGCCGACCTCGGCGGGTTGTACGACGACCTGGCCGGGCTCGGCTTCGGCTACGGCCCGACGTTCCGGAACCTGCGCGCGGTCTGGCTGCGGGAGGGCTCCGCGGGCACCGAGGTGTTCGCCGAGGTGGCGCTGCCCGAGGGCACCGCTTCCCGGGAGTTCGGGCTGCACCCGGGTCTGCTGGACTCGGCGCTGGGTGCCACGGACTTCCTGGTCCCCGGCGGGCCGAAGGCGCTGACGGAGACGACGATCCCGTTCGCCTGGAACCAGGTTTCGCTGCACGCCTCGGGGGCGACCACCCTGCGGGTGTGGGTCCGCAAGGAGGGCAAGGACGCCTCGCTCGCGCTGGCCGACGCGACCGGCTCCCCGGTCGCCTGGATCGAGTCGCTGGTGACGCGGCCGGTGTCGGAGGGGCAGCTGGGCGCGAAGGTGCCCGACTCGCTCTACCGGATCGACTGGCAGCCGGCGGCCGGTGTCCGCCTGGTCAAGTCCATCGAGGGCTGGGCCGTGCTCGGCTCCGACGACCTCGGCCTCGGCGTCCCGACCCACGATCAGCCGGTGGCGGCCGACGTCCTGGTTCTGCCGGTCGCCTCCGCTGACGGGGACGTCCCGGCCCGGGTCCACGCGACCGTCCAGGAAACCCTGGGACAGCTGCAGACCTGGCTCGACGGCTTCGAGGGCAAGCTCCTGGTCGTCACCCGCGACGCGGTGGCGGACGACCCGGACCTCGCGCAGGCGCCGGTCTGGGGTCTCGTCCGGGCCGCGCAGGCGGAGAACCCCGGGCGCGTCCAGGTGGTCGACGTCGACGACCTGCCCCAGTCGATGCGGGCCCTGCCCGCGGTGGTGGCCTCCGGCGAGCCGGAAGCGATCGTCCGGGTCGGCGAGGTCCGCGTGCCCCGGCTGGCCAAGGTCACGACGGTCGGCGACCCGGTCGAGTGGGACTTCGGCGGCACGGTGCTCATCACCGGTGGCGCCGGCCTGCTCGGCGGGCACCTGGCCCGCCACCTGGTCGCCCGCGGCGCCCGGAACCTCGTCTTGACCAGCCGTCGCGGTCTCGATGCCCCGGGTGCTCGCGAACTCGTCGGCGAGCTGGCCGAGCAGGGCGCCGAGGTGACCGTCGCGGCCTGCGACGTCACCGACCGGGCCGAGCTGGCCGCGCTGGTCGGCTCGCTCGGCGACCTCACCGCCGTGGTGCACGCCGCCGGGCAGATGGACAGCGCGGTGCTGAGCGCACTGACGCCGGAGCAGGTCGAGAACGTCCTGCGCCCCAAGGTGGACGCGGCCTGGCACCTGCACGAGCTGACCGCTTCGCTCGACCTGAAGGCGTTCGTGCTGTACTCCTCGGCGGGCGGCCTGCTGCTCGCCGCCGGGCAGGCGAACTACGCGGCGGGCAACGTCTTCCTGGACGCGCTCGCCGGGCACCGCGCGGCGCGGGGACTCCCGGCGACTTCGCTGGCCTGGGGCCCGTGGGAGGGCAGCGGCGACGCGGTCGACCTGACGCACATCGCCCGGTCCGGCGTCGCGGAACTGCCGGTGGCCGACGGGCTCGCGCTCTTCGACGCCGCGTTGGCCGCCGGTGAACCGACGCTGGTGCCGGTGAAGCTGGCCGGGCTGCGTGACGCCGACCGCGTCGCGCCCCTCCTGCGGGGCCTGGTCACGGCCGCCCCGCGGCGGGCCGCCGCGGCGGCGGGGCCGGCGACGGCGGCGCCCGAAGCCGGGTTCGCCGAGAAGCTGACCGGGATGTCGGCCGACGAGCGGGAAACGGCGCTGCTCCAGCTGGTCTGCGAGCACGCGGCGGCCGTCCTCGGCTACGACGACGCCACGGCCGTCGGCGTCGAGAAGGGCTTCACCGACCTGGGCATCGACTCGCTGGCCGCGCTGGAACTGCGCAACCGGCTCGGCGCCGCCTGCGGGCTGCGCCTGCCGGCGACGCTGATCTTCGACTACCCGAGCCCGCTGCCGCTGACCCGGTTCCTGCTGGGCGAGCTGCTGCCCGAGCTCGGCGAGCCGGTCGAAGAGGTGGCCGAGGCCAACGGAACCGACGAGGTGGCGGCGATCGCCGGGATGGACCTGGCCGACCTGGTCCGGTCCGCGATGGCCGGCACCCAGACCGACGAACGAGGGGACTCCCAGTGACCGGCCCATCCACCCCAGCGCCGTCCACCGAGCAGATCGTCGCCGCGCTGCGTCAGTCCATGATGGACAACGAGCGGCTCAAGGCGGACAACCAGAAGCTCACCGCGGCGATGACCGAGCCGATCGCGATCATCGGGATGGGCTGCCGGTACCCCGGCGGGGTCACCACGCCCACGCAGCTGTGGGACCTCGTCGCCGGCGGCACGGACGCGATCGGCGAGTTCCCGGAGGACCGCGGCTGGGACACCGCTTCGCTGTTCGACCCCGCCGGCCGTCCCGGCACGACGTACTCGAAGGAGGGCGGCTTCCTCTACGAGGCCGCCGACTTCGAGCCGGAGTTCTTCGGGATCTCGCCCCGTGAAGCGCTCACGCTCGACCCCCAGCAGCGGGTGCTGCTGGAGACGGCGTGGGAGGCCGTGGAACGCGCCGGGATCGTGCCGTCGACGTTGCGGGGCAGCAGGACCGGCGTGTTCGCCGGCGTGATGTACCACGACTACGGCGCCGGGAGCAGTGACGGAAGCCTGATCTCCGGCCGCGTCTCCTACACCCTCGGGCTCGAAGGCCCGTCCGTGTCGGTCGACACCGCGTGCTCGTCGTCGCTGGTCGCCATGCACCTGGCGGCCCAGGCGCTGCGCCGCGGCGAGTGTTCGCTGGCGCTGGCCGGTGGCGTGACCGTGATGGTGACGCCGGACATGTTCGTCTACTTCAGCGAGCAGCACGGGCTTTCCCCGGACGGGCGCTGCAAGGCGTTCGGCAGCGGCGCCGACGGCGTCGGCTGCTCCGAGGGCGCCGGGATGCTGCTGCTGGAACGGCTTTCCGACGCGCGTCGCCACGGTCACCACGTGCTGGCGGTGCTGCGCGGCAGCGCGGTGAACTCCGACGGCGCGTCGAGCGGCATCACGGTGCCGAACGGGCCCGCGCAGCAGCGGGTGATCCGCGCGGCGCTGGCCGACGCCGGGCTTGACCTGTCCGATGTGGACGCCGTCGAGGCGCACGGCACCGGCACGAAGCTGGGTGACCCGATCGAGGCGCAGGCGCTGATCTCCACCTACGGCAAGGCGGCCACGCCGGAGCGGCCGCTCCACGTCGGTTCGTTCAAGTCGAACGTCGGCCACACCCAGGCCGCCGCCGGGGTCGGCGGCGTGATCAAGATGGTGGAGGCGCTGCGGCGCGGCGTCCTCCCTCCCACGTTGCACGCCGAAGAGCCGTCGCCGCACGTCGAATGGACGGACACGGTCTCGCTGCTCAGCGAGGAACGGCCGTGGCCGGAGGCCGGGCGGCCGCGCCGGGCCGGGGTGTCGTCGTTCGGCATCAGCGGGACCAACGCGCACGTGATCGTCGAGCAGGGTGACCCGGTGGCCGCGGCCACGCCGGACGACGGGCCGGTGACCTGGCTGCTGTCCGCCAACGACCCGGCGGCTCTGCGGGCCCAGGCGGGCCGGCTCGCCGGCGCCGCCGGCAACGCGTCCACTGTGGACATCGGGTTTTCGTTGGCGACCACCCGCACTCTCGCCGAGTACCGCGCCGGCGTCGTGGCCGCCGACCGGGCGGGCGCGATCCGGGCGCTCACCGAGTACGCGGCGGGCCGGCCGGCGGGCGTCGTCGAGGGCGTGGCGCAGACCGGGCGAACGGCGTTCCTGTTCACCGGCCAGGGCGCGCAGCGCGCCGGGATGGGGCTGGAGCTGGCGGCGGCGTACCCCGCGTTCTCCGAGGTCTTCGACCTGGTGGCCGCCGAGCTGGACAAGCACCTGGACGTTCCACTGAAGACCGTGCTCGGCTCCGACGAGACCGGGTACACCCAGCCCGCGTTGTTCGCCATCGAGGTCGCGGTGTTCCGCCTGCTCGAGTCCTGGGGCGTCCAGCCGGACCACCTGCTCGGGCACTCGATCGGCGAGCTGGCCGCGGCGCACGTCGCCGGCGTGCTCTCGCTCGAAGACGCCTGCACGCTGGTGACGGCGCGGGCGCGGCTGATGCAGGCGCTGCCCACCGGGGGCGCGATGGTCGCCGTGGCGGCGGCCGAAGCCGACGTCGTGCCGTTGCTGACCGGCGGCGTGTCGATCGCCGCGGTCAACGGGCCCGCTTCCGTGGTGCTGTCCGGTGACGAGGACGCCGTGCTCACCGTGGCGTCGAAGTTCGAGAAGACCACGCGGCTGAAGGTTTCGCACGCGTTCCACTCGGCGCTGATGGAGCCGATGCTGGCGGACTTCGCTTCGATCGCGCGGAAACTGACCTATCGCGCGCCGGAGATCCCGATCGTCTCCACGGTTTCCCCCGACGCCGACCTGACCTCGCCCGAGTACTGGGTGAGCCAGGTCCGCGACGCCGTCCGGTTCGCCGACGGGATCCGCACCCTGCTCGACGCGGGCGTCACGACGTTCGTCGAGGTCGGTCCGTCGGCGGTGCTCACCGCGATGGGCCAGACCTGCCTGGGCGCGGACGACCGGGCGACGTTCGTCCCGGTGCTGCGCAAGGACCGTCCCGAAGCCGAGTCGGCGGCCGCCACGGTCGCGTCGCTCTTCGTCAGCGGTTCCACCGTGGACTTCGCGGCGTTCTACGCCGGGGGCGAGCGGGTCGAGCTGCCGACTTATGCCTTCCAGCGCAAGCGTTACTGGCTGGAGAACCCGACCGGCGCCCGCGTCCGCGGGGTCACCGAGGTCGGGCAGCTCGACGCCGGGCACCCGCTGCTGGGCGCGGTCGTGACGACCGCCGACACCGGCGGCGTCGTGCTCACGGGGAAGCTCTCGCTGAGCGCACAGCCGTGGCTCGGCGACCACGTCGTGCAGGGTGTGCCCTTGTTCCCCGGGACGGCTTTCGTCGAACTGGCCGTGCGGGCAGGCGACGAGGTGAACTGCGCGAGGCTCGACGAGCTGACGCTCGCGGTGCCGCTGATCCTGCCCGAACACGGAGCCGTCCCGGTCCAGGTGACGGTGGGTGCGGAGGACGAGTCGGGCGCCCGCTCGCTGGGCATCTACTCGCGGGCGGGGGACGCCGGGGAGTGGACGAAACACGCCAGCGGCAGGCTGTCGCCGTCGGCGGACACGCCCGCGGCCGTCGCGGAGTGGCCCCCGGCCGGGGCCGTCGAGATCGACGTGACCGGTCGCTACGACGAACTCGCCGCCCAGGGCTTCGACTACGGGCCGGTCTTCGCCGGGCTGCGCCGGGTCTGGCGCGACGGGAACACCCTGGCCGCCGAAGTCGCCCTGCCGGAACACGCCGACGGTTCGCCGTTCGGGGTGCACCCGGCCCTGCTGGATGCCGGGCTGCACACCATCGGCCTCGCCGGGCTGACGGAGGACAAGCCGGCGTTGCCGTTCGCGTGGAGCGGGGTTTCGCTGCACGCCACCGGGGCATCGAGCCTGCGCGTGCTGCTCTCGGCGGATGTCGAGAACACCGTGTCGCTCACCGCCACCGATCCCACCGGGGCGCCGGTGCTGACCGTGGAGTCACTGGCCTTCCGGCCGATCGCCGACGACGCGTTCGCCTCGGCCGGGCGGCCGGCCGCCGGCGACTCGCTGTTCCGGGTGGAATGGCTGCCCTACACCGGCGATGCCGCGACCGCCGGCTCGCGCGCGGTGCTCGGCGCGGACCCCTTCGGCCTCGGCGGGGAGTCCTATGTAGACCTTGCCGCACTCGCCGATGCCGTGCAGGCGGGGTCGGCCGTCCCGGACGTGGTGATCGCGACGTTCGCGTCGCCCGGGACGGCATCGCCCGCGGTGGCGCGCGAGGCCACCCATCGGCTCCTGGCTTTGGTGCGGGCCTGGATCGGCGAGCAGGCGCTGGCCGGTTCACGGCTGGTCGTCGTCGCCTCCAACGCCATCGCGACGCGTCCCGGGGAAGGCGTTGACGACCTCACCCACGCCGCGCTGTGGGGCGTCGTCCGGTCGGCCCAGCTGGAATACCCGGATCGGTTCATGGTGGTCGACGTCGACGGCGGCGAACCGGCGCTGGACACGGTGCTCGGGGCGATGTACGCCGGTGAGCCCGGCGTCGCCGTCCGGGACGGGGCGGTGCTGGTGCACCGGCTGGCGAAGTTCGCCCCCGAGATCCGGACGCCGTCGCTGAATCCGGACGGAACCGTACTGGTCACCGGCGGCACCGGCGCGCTGGGCCGGCTGATCGCGCGGCACCTGGTGACCGCGCACGACGTGCGCCACCTGCTGCTCACCAGCCGTCGTGGCGTGGCGGCGCCGGGAGCGGCGGAGCTCAAGGCGGAGCTGGCGGAGCTGGGCGCTTCGGTTTCGGTGGTGGCCTGCGATCTCGCGGATCGGGCCGCGGCAGCCGAGTTGGTGGCCGGCGTGCCTGCCGGGCATCCGCTGACCGCGGTCGTGCACACGGCCGGTGTCCTGGACGACGGGGTGCTGCTCGCGCTGACCCCGGAACGGATGGACACGGTGCTGCGGCCGAAGCTGGACGCGGCCTGGCACCTGCACGAGCTGACCGCGGATCTCGACCTGGCCGCGTTCGTGCTGTTCTCCTCCGTCGCCGGGACGCTGGGTTCGGCCGGGCAGGCGAACTACTCGGCCGGGAACGTGTTCCTCGACGCGCTGGCCCACCATCGTGCGGCGCTCGGATTGCCGGCGGTGTCGCTGTCGTGGGGACTGTGGTCCGCCGGCATGGCGGACGCGCTCGGGGAAACCGACCTGGTCCGGATGGCGCGATCCGGGGTGGCCGGGCTGTCGTTCACGGACGGGCTCGAGCTGTTCGACGCGACGTTCGGCACCGAGCAGCCGGCGCTGGTGCCGGTCCGGCTCGACGTGTCCGGGCTCCGGGCGGACGCGCAGGGCGTGCCGCCGATGTTGCGGGGACTGGTGCGTGGTGGCGCGCGGCGGCGGGCCACGGTCGCCGACGACTCGTGGGCCCGGATCGTGGCACTGCCCGCCGGGGAGCGGGAGCGGGCGCTGCTCGACCTCGTGTGCGGCACCGCCGCGGTGGTGCTCGGGCACGAGCGTCCGGACGCGATCGACCCCCGGAAGGGGTTCATCGAGCTCGGCTTCGATTCACTGACGGCGATCGAGTTGCGGAACCGGCTGGACGAGGTGTCCGGGCGGCGCCTGCCGGCCACCCTGATCTTCGACTATCCCTCCGCCACCGCCGTGGCCGGGTTCCTCGGTGCGGGCCTGGCGGACCAGCCGTCCGTGGTGGATTCCCAGCTGGCCGCCCTCGAGAACGCGCTGCGAGACACCGCCCTGGACGAGTCCGCACGCGAGAAGCTGGTCACCCGCCTGACCGCCCTGCTGGCCTCCTACTCGGCCCCCGACGAGCCCGCGGACATCGAGAACGCCAGCGCCGAGGACCTCTTCGCCCTCCTGGACGAAGAACTGGACACCAAACCCATCTGATCACGCGAGTCTCAATCCCCCAAGCGCCCTGTTCGCGCTTGGGGGATTCGCGCTGCGGCCGGGTCGCGGGTGGTCAACGGAACGGCCGTGAATGGCACATTGAGGGACTCTATGTCCCTCAATGTGCCATTCACGGCCTTGGGCGAGCACCTGAAACCGGGCCAATCGGGCCACGGGGTCATACCTCGGTGAGGAGGCCGAGGGAGCACAGGGAGCCGGCCAGGGCGATCATGTCGTAGCGGATGGTCTCGACATCGGTCTCCCACAGCGCGGCGAGGACGGCGCTGGCGCCGTCGATGTCGCCGTTGTGCTGCTTGAGCGCGATCCACATGGCCGCGGCGACCGGTTCGCACTCCACCTGGCGGCTGGTGCTGTTGCAGATCAGCTCGAGACGCCCGTCGCGAAGCATCCGCTGGGTGACACCAGGAGCGGTCTGAATGGCCATCATCGCTACCTCCGAGGGCGGTGGTCCGGTCTGTTTTCCTTGATGTATCCAGTTTCGCGGACCCGGGCCCTGCGGACCATGGGGGCGGCACCTGAAGGCGAGCTGGGGTTTACTCCCCCCTAGCCACCCGTGTTCCGGGTTGCCGGAGCGAGCGACTCTTCCCGCCAGTCCCGCAGGCGGGCGGCGACGGTGGTCAGCACGCCGTCGAGCTGGGCGTTCAGGTAGAAGTGTCCGCCTGCCAGGACCTCCACGGCACAGTCGCCGGTGGTGTGGGCCCGCCAGGCACCGGTCTCGGCGAGGTCGACGACGGGATCGTCCGCTCCCAGCAGCACCTGGATCGGACAGTCCAGCTCGCGCCCGGCCTCGTGGCGGTAGGTCTCGACGGCGGTGTAGTCCCCGCGGATGGCGGGCAGCACCATGCGCAGCAGCTCGTCGTCGCCGAATACGGCGCTGTCGGCGCTGTCGGCGCCGCTGATCTCCTTGAGGGCGGCGATCAAACCGTCGTCGTCGCGCTGGTGGACGTACTCGGACCGCGGCACGGACGGCGCCGGGCACGCGGACGCGAACAGGCCCAGCGGCCGCGCGCCCCGGGCCTGAAGCCGGCGCGCGACCTCGTAGCCGAGCGTCGCGCCCATGCTGTGGCCGAACAGCGCCACCGGCCGGTCGGACCACTGGCCGAGGTCGTCGGTGATGACGTCGGCCATCGCGGCGAGTTCGTCGAAGCACCGCTCTCCCCGCCGGTCCTGCCGGCCCGGATACTGCACGGCGATGACGTCGGCGTCCAGCCCGGCCTCGGCGGCCGCCCGCGAGAACGGGAAGTAAGCGGTCGCGGACCCGCCTGCGTGCGGCAGGCACACCAGTCGCACCGCGGCGTCGTCGGCCGCGTGGAATCGCCGGATCCACCGGCTCGATTTCTCGTTCAGGGCAGTCACAGTTCAGGAAGTCTCCGGTCCGTTCGCCGGACCGGCAACCCCTAGCACGCAGCGACCGTGCGTAGTCAAGTCGTCCCTTCGGGTGACTTTAGATTGCGGTTGGCCGCACTTAGGGACGTGCTGCGACCGTCGATAGGGCAAGAAGCGAATTGCCTTCTTCGAGGAGCTTGGTATGGGCGCGATCTGGGGGCAGAACCGCCGCAACGACCCGCAGGAGGCCTTGACTTTTCTCGAGGGCTTGCTGATCGAATGTGACGCTGGGACGGGAGAGACCGTGCTGGTCGGTGGGGGACCGGCCAGCGGGAAGACACACCTGCAGAACCAGGTGATGGCACGGGCCAAGGAGCTGGGCATCCTCACGCTCAGCGCGACCGGCGCCGCCGACGAGCGGGACGTGGACGGCGGTGTGATCGACCAGCTGCTGGCGAGTCCCGCGCGGCCGCGAGCCCTGACCGAGTCCTTCGGCGCCGGGGACACCGACGAGCGGATCGCCGGGCTGTGCAGCGCGATCCACCGGCTGGCCCGCGAGCGCGCCGTGCTCGTGGCCGTCGACGACCTCCACCACGTGGACGAGACCTCCGCCCGGCTCTTGCTGCGACTGCAGCGCCGGACGCGTTCGGCCGCGTTGCTGGTGGTGCTCAACCACACCGATTCGTGGGACGCGGGCGGCGCGCTGCCGTTCGCCGGCCAGCCGCACCGGCACGTGCAGCTCGAACCGCTTTCGGTGCGGGCGATCGCGGACCTGATGGCGGGCGACGGGCACGACGGGCTGCTGCCCGAACGCATCCACGAGCTGAGTGCCGGAAACCCGTTGCTGGTCAACGCTTTGATCGACGCCCACCGCGGCAGCGCGGACGCCGGTTCCGCGTACTCCGAGGCGGTGCAGCGGCTGCTGAACCGCTATGGCTCGCCGCTGCGCGAGGTCGCGACCGCGATCGCGGTGCTGGACACCGAGGTCACCACCGACGCCGTGGCCATCGTCGCCGGGGTGGACCCCCGCGACGCCGAGACGTCCACCGGGTGGCTCGCCGGCACGGGACTGGTCGCCGGCGTCCGGTTCCGGCCGCCGGCCGCGGCCGCCGTCGTGGGCGGGCTGCGCGGGCCCGAGAAGGCCCGGTTGCACGCCCGGGCGGCCGAGGTGAAGCACCTGCGGGGGCTGCCCGCCGCCGACGTCGCCCGGCATCTCGTGACCGCGGGCGAGGCCGGCGCCGAGTGGGCGCTGCCGACGCTGGTGGTGGCGGCGGAACAGGTCATGCTCGGCGACGACATCGACTTCGCCGCCCGCTGCCTGAAGCTCGCCGCGTCGGTGGCGACGGCACGGTGGGAGCAGCAGACGATCTCGCAGCTGCTCGCCAAGATCACCTGGCGGGTGAACCCGGCGGCCGCCGCACCGCACCTGGCCGTCCTGCGCCAGGGCGACTCGCTGGACCAGTCCGACCGGATCGCGCTCGCGCGGCAGTCGCTGTGGTTCGGTGAGCGCGAGACGTTCGAGCGCGCGGTCGTGGCGTTCGAGGACGACGTCGAACCGCTCGATCCGCGAACCGCGGCCGAGCTCAGCCTCGCCGGGCACTGGCACTACGGCGCCTCGGTGGCCACGGCCGAAACGGGCGATCCCTGGCTGCACACGGCGAACTCGCTGGCCGCGATCTGGCGGACCGGCGCGACCGAGGAGACTTCGGGCTGCGCGGAACGGATCCTCCAGAACTGCCGGCTCTCGGACACCTCCCTGGAGGCGCTGGCCACCGCCATCCTCGCGCTGGCCTACGACGACAAGGCCGACCGGGCCGCTGGCTGGTGCACCTCGCTGTCCGAGGAGGCGGAGTACCGCGGCGCGGTGGCGTGGAAGGCGATGCTCGACGCCATCGGCGCGAGCCTGCTGCTGCGCCGGGGCGAGGTCGCGGCCGCCGCGGAGCAGGCGAACCGGGCGCTGGCCATGCTGGACGGCCAGAACTGGGGCGTCGCGATCAGCTACCCGCTGGCGACGCTGCTGACCGCGCACACCGCGGCCGGTGCGTTCAAGGAGGCTGCCGCCGTGCTGCGGTATCCGCTGCCGGAAGCGGCGATGACGACCCTGGGCGGAGTCCGGTACCTGCGGGCGCGTGGCCAGTTCCACCTGGCGACCAATCGCGGGCTCGCCGCGGTCAGCGATTTCCAGCGGTGCCGGCGGATGCTGCACGAATGGGACCTCGACCTGCCGACGATCGCGCCGTGGCGCACCGACCTCGCGGAGGCCCACCTGCGGCTGGGCAACCCGACGCCGGCGGTCGAGCTGGCGCAACAGCAGCTCGGATGCGCGGCGCCGACCGACGCCTACTCGCGCGGCTCCGCCCTGCGGGTGCTGGGGCTCACAGGTGACTCGGCGGCCCGCCACGGCCTGCTGACCCGGGCCGCGGAGTCCTTCAAGGCGTCGGGCGACCGGCTGCAGCTGGCTCGCACGATGCGCTGGCTCAACCAGCTGAGCCAGCGCGCGGAGCGTTCCTCCAGCCTGGTCAAGCCGGTCCACGTGCCGCGGCAGGCCGGCCGGCAGTCGACACCCCGGCCGCCGCTGGGTCAGCCGGCCACGCCGAGGCCGGGTGTTCCGCGCCCGGACCAGATCGTGACGTCGGCGCTGAGCGAAGCCGAGCTGAGGGTCGCCGAGCTCGCGGCGGAGGGCCGGACCAACCGGCAGATCGCCGGGATGCTGTACATCACCGTGAGCACGGTCGAACAGCATCTGACGCGGGTCTACCGCAAGCTCGGCGTCGCCGGGCGGTCGGGACTGGCCGACGAGCTCGCCGCCGCCGATGGGCAGTGACTACTCGCCGAGGAGAGGGGATTCGTCCGTGGTGCTCAGTGAGACCGAGCTGCGGGTCGCGGAACTGGTCGCGGCCGGGGTGGCCGTCGAGCTGATCGCGGACGCCCTCGGCGTTCCCCTGGACGTGGCGGCGGGGCAGCTTCGGGCCGTCTACCGGAAGCTGGGCGGCGTGCGCGCGGAGGCCTGAGCTGGGGGCGGGGGTACCGGACACCGCGAAAGCCCACAGCCGTGAATGGCCCATTGAGGGACATAGCGCGCCGGCCAGGGGCGGGGAGAGGCGGCGGCCGGCGGCGG
>NZ_JBFBBN010000023.1:74118-129832 GCF_040682715.1 Amycolatopsis sp. NPDC051128
GAATGGCCCATTGAGGGACGCTATGTCCCTCAATGGGCCATTCACGGCCTTCCGCCTGACCGCTTGCGCGGCAGACTTCAGGAGCGGCGGTCCGCGACCACCGCGGAGATGATGTCGTCCAGGGTCCGGGTGGGAGCGAAGCCGATCTGGTTCAGTGCGCGGGTGCAGTCGGGGATGCGGCGCTGCATGTCCTCGTAGCCCTCGCCGTAGGCCTCCTCGTACGGCACCTTCGCGATCACGCTCGTCGAGCCCGTCGCCGTGATGACGCGCTCGGCGAGCTGCGAGATCGTCGTCTGCTCGGTGCTGCCGAGGTTGAACACCTTGCCGTACGCCGATTCGTCGGACAGCAACGCCACCAGGGCCGGCACCACGTCGTGGACGTGACAGAAGCAGCGGGTCTGCTGGCCGTCGCCGAACACGGTGATCGACTCGCCCGCGAGGGCCTGGGTGACGAAACGCGGGATGACCATGCCGTAGCGGCCGGTCTGGCGCGGGCCGACGGTGTTGAACGGCCGCACGATCACCGTGCGCAGTCCGTGCTCCACCGCGTACAGGTGGGCGAACGTCTCGTCCAGCGCTTTGGCCTCGGCGTAGGACCAGCGGTTCTTCAGCGGCGAGCCGATGATCCGGTCGGACTCCTCGGTGAGGCCGTCGGCGGTGTTCTTGCCGTAGATCTCGCTGGTGGAGGCCACCAGGATCGGGACGTCGTGGCGCAGCGCGGCGTCGAGCATGTTCTCGGTGCCGTGCAGGTTGGTGCGGAGGCTGTCCATCGTCTTGTCGAGGATGGTGAACACCCCCACCGCCGCGGCGAGGTGGAACACGGCCTCGACGCCGGGCATGCACGCCTCGACCGCGGCCGGGTCGGTCACCGAGCCGCGCACGAAGCGGAACTCGGGCCGGCCGATGACGTCGGAGAGGTTGTCGAGCGTGCCGGTGCTCAGGTCGTCGAGCACGACGACCTCGTCGCCGGCCGCCAGCAGATGCTCGGTCAGGTGGGAGCCGATGAACCCGGCGCCGCCGGTGATCAGATAACGCACGTCAGTCGTCCTTTCAGGCCGCGGAAAGCGCGGGGTCGAAGCGGTAGGTGGCGTCGATGACGATCGGGCACTGACCGAGCCAGTCGTAGTCCTGGCCGGGGTGGACGGTGTGGATCAGCGCGAGGTCCCAGTCTTCGCCCGCGGGCTCGACGACGCTGTCCAGCGAGCCACCGGTCACGCGGACGTTCGGCGCCAGCGGGTCGTAGTAGCCGACCGTCGCGCCCTTTTCGGCGAGCAGGTCGATGATGTCCAGCGCCGAGGAGGACCGCACGTCCTGCACGCCGGGCTTGTAGGTCACGCCGACCACCAGGATCCGCGCGCCCGCCATGCCCGTCCCGTTGCGGGACAAGGTGTTCAGCACCCGGTCGACGACCTGGCCCGGCCGTTCGGCGATGGCCCGCATGGCCTGGGTGACCAGCGGCGCGCTGTTCTGCGTCGCGCGGAGCTGCCAGAGCAGGTAGTGCGGGTCGCACGGGATGCAGTGGCCGCCGACACCGGGGCCGGGGTGGAAGGCCATGAAGCCGTAGGGCTTGCTGGCCGCCGCGTCGATCACCTCGATGGGGTCGAGCGAGAAGCCGTCGCTGATCTCCGCGAACTCGTTGGCCAGTGCGATGTTCACCGCGCGGAACGTGTTCTCGTACAGCTTGGTCAGCTCGGCCGCCTCCGGCGAGCTGACCAGGTGCACCCGCGGGGTCAGCACGTTGAGCACGCGCTGCGCCATCGCGGTGCACGCCGGCGTCACGCCGCCCAGCACGCGCGGCGTCTCGGCCTGCGTGTGCGTGACGTTGCCGGGGTCGATGCGCTCGGGGCTGGACGCGACGAAGATGTCCCGGCCGACCTTGAACCCCTTGGCCGTCAGCGGCTTCACCAGCAGCCGCCCGGACGTGCCGACGTAGCTGGTGGAGGTGAGGATCAGCGTCTGGCCGGGGCGGGCGTGCGCGACCAGCGCCGCGCACGCGCTCTCCAGCGGCCCGAGGTCCGGCATCAGGTACTCGTCGAGCCCGGTCGGCACGCACACCAGGATCGCGTCCGCCTCGGCCATCCGCGAGGCGTCGGCGGTGAGCTGGAAGTCCTCCTGGTGCACGGCTTTCTCCAGCCGGCGTTGGTCGTTCTCGATGAGGTCGACCTCGCAGGCGCGGATGGCCTCGAGGCGGTTCTGGGAGAGGTCGATGCCGATCACGGCGACGCCGCCGGCGTGCAGGCCGAGTGCGGTCGGGAGGCCGACATAGCCCATCCCGATCACCGCGACCGACGTCAGCTCGTTCAGCTCGGCCACGGTCTGGAATTCAGCGACAGTACTGGTCATTGTGGTTCACCCGTTTCTGGCAGGGCGGTCAGTGGACGATCCGGACGATCTCGAACGCTTCGGCGAGGCCGGCGGAGATCTGCGAGCCGCGGTATTCGGCGAGCGCCCGCACCCCCCGTTCGCTGCGGGGGTGGGGCCAGGGCTCCAGCTCCTTGCCATAGGCGCGCAAAGCCTCGATCTTGCGCGCCACGTGGGTTTCGTCGAGGAGCTGCCAGTAGTTGGGGCGGAAGGTGACCGGCAGGCCGGACGCCTCGCCGACGTCGGTGGCCGACCGGATCTCGAACGTCCGGACCTCCCGGACGCTGCCTTTGCCCGGCCGGCCCGCCACGCGGGCGGCGCGGCTGACCAGGGCGTGGTCGGTGCTCAGGTCGCACATGCTCGTGGTGAAGATGGTGTCCGGCTCGAAGTCGCGCACCTCCTGCTCCACCACCCGGTTGAGCTCCAGGTGGCTCACCGTGTCGAGCCGGTTGTCACCGAACTCGTTGACGCGCACGCGTTCGACGCCCAGCGTCTTCGCGGCCAGCTCGATCGCGTCGGTGCGGTTGACGACACCGGCGCCGGTCGCCGACCGGGAGCCGTCGTCGTTGGTCAGGATGCAGAGCGACACGATGACACCCTCGTCGGCGAGACGGGCGATCGTGCCGCCCGCGCCGAGTGTCTCGTCGTCGCCGTGCGCTCCCACGACCAGGAGTTTGCTGATTGTCCTGCGCATACCGATCCCCAGCCTTAGTCCAAAGGGCGAGCCAATGCCGAACACGGCATGACGGAATTGGAAAGTCGTTTGATCGTGCCGAAAATCTGTCATCCGGGCGGGCGAACCGGCAACCCCTAAAGACCGTCTAAAGCGGACCTTGGGGGAGGCCCCGGGTGCGTCCCGGCCGCCCGGAACGCACCCGAGTCTGGGGGCCTTAGGGGTGGGTGCCTCCCCGGCGCCGCTCGTATCGTTTCCCCTCGACGCTTCTTCTCGCGTGGAAGGAAAGAGGACTCGTGGGTAACTCCGAAGACAAGCTGGTCGGTGCGCTCCGTGCGTCCCTCAAGGAGAGTGAGCGGCTGCGCGAGAAGAACCGGCGGCTGACCGAGGCCGCGCGGGAGCCGATCGCGATCATCGGCATGGCCTGCCGGCTCCCGGGCGGGGCGGTCACCCCGGAGGAACTCTGGCAGCTGCTCGACGGCGGCGTCGACGCGATCGGGGAGTTCCCGGCGAACCGGGGCTGGGACCTCGAGCGGCTCTACGACCCGACCGGCGAGCGACCGGGCTCCAGCTACGTGCGGGAGGGCGGGTTCCTGCACGACGCACTGGACTTCGACGCCGACCTGTTCGGCATCAGCCCGCGCGAGGCTCTGCTGATGGATCCCCAGCAGCGGCTCCTGCTGGAGACGTCGTGGGAGGCCTTCGAACGCGCGGGCATCGCCCCGCACTCGGTCAAGGGCAGCCCCACCGGCGTGTTCGCCGGGACGATGTACCACAACTACCAGGGCAGCTACGGGTCTTCCGGGGTCATCTCCGGGCGGCTCGCCTACACCTTCGGGCTCGAAGGACCCGCGGTCACCATCGACACCGCGTGCTCGTCCTCGCTCGTCGCGCTCCACATGGCGGTACAGGCTCTGCGCAACGGCGAATGCTCGCTCGCCCTCGCCGGCGGTGTCTCGGTGATGTCCACACCGCGCACGTTCGTCGAGTTCACCGTCGACGGCACGCTTGCCCGCAGCGCCCGCTGCCGCGCGTTCGCCGACTCCGCCGACGGCACCGGCTGGTCCGAGGGCTGCGGAATGCTGCTCGTCGAACGGCTTTCCGACGCGCGCCGCAACGGCCACCCGGTCCTCGCCATCGTCCGGGGCACCGCGATCAACCAGGACGGCGCGTCCAACGGGATGACCGCGCCGAACGGTCCCGCGCAGCAGCGCGTGATCCGCCAGGCGCTCGCCAACGGCCGGGTCGCCCCCGAAGAGGTCGACATCGTCGAGGCGCACGGCACCGCGACCACCCTCGGCGACCCGATCGAGGCGCAGGCGCTGCTCGCGACCTACGGCCAGGGCCGCCCCGAGAATTCCCCGCTGTGGCTGGGTTCGGTGAAGTCCAACGTCGGGCACACCCAGGCCGCGTCCGGCGTCGCCGGGGTGCTGAAGATCGTGCTGGCGCTGAACAACGGGATCATGCCGCAGACGCTGCACGTCGACAAGCCGACCCGGCACGTCGACTGGAGTTCCGGGCAGGTCGAGCTGCTCACCGAGCGGCGCCCGTGGGAACGCAACGGGCACCCGCGCCGCGGCGCCGTGTCCTGCTTCGGCCTGAGCGGCACCAACGCCCACGTCATCCTCGAAGAGGCCCCGGAACCCGATGATGCCGTGGCGGCGCCGCGGGACGACGCCGCGGTCCCGCTCGTCCTTTCCGGACGGACGCCGCAGGCGCTGCGGGCACAGGCCGCGCGACTGGCCGGGTACCTCGCCGAAAATCCCGCGAACCCGCTCGACGTCGCCTACACACTGGCCGCCGGGCGTACCCACCTCGACCACCGCGCCGCCGTCGTCGGCCGCGATCACGCCGAGCTCCTTGCCGGGCTGACCGGTCTCGCGAACGGCGAGCCGACGCTCTCCGGTCTCGCCCGCGGCGAGACGAGCACCGCTTTCCTGTTCTCCGGGCAAGGTTCCCAGCGCGCCGGAATGGGCGCGGTCCTCGCCGCGAAGTACCCGGTGTTCGCCGAGGCCTACGACGCCGCCTGCGCCGAACTCGACCGGCACCTCGACCGCCCGATCCGCGAGGTGATCGACGCCGACGCGGAAGCCCTGTCCCAGACCGGGAACACGCAGGCCGCGCTGTTCGCCTTCGAGGTCGCGCTGTTCCGCCTGGTCGAGTCGTGGGGCCTGGTCCCGGACGCCGTCTGCGGTCACTCGATCGGCGAGCTCGCGGTCGCGCACTGCGCGGGCGTGCTGTCCCTCGCCGACGCCGCCAAGCTGGTCGCCGCCCGTGGCCGCCTGATGCAGGCGCTGCCCACCGGTGGCGCGATGGTGGCCGTCGAGGGAACGGCCGACGAAGTCGCGGCTCACGATGCCGGGGGGACGGTCGACGTGGCCGCCGTCAACGGACCGCGATCCGTGGTCCTTTCCGGCGAAGAGGCCGCCGTGCTCGCGGTCGCCGCCAAGTTCGCCGAGGCCGGCCGGCGCACGACTCAGCTGCGCGTTTCGCACGCCTTCCACTCGCGCCTGATGGAGCCGATGCTCGCCGAGTTCCGCGCTGTCGCGCAGAGCCTCACCTACTCGCAGCCCGAACTGACCGTCATCTCCAGCGTCACCGGCGCCGAGGTCGCCGCCGAGCTGACCGACCCCGGGTACTGGGTGCGCAACGTCCGGCAGCCGGTCCGGTTCGCCGACGCCGTGCGCGCGCTGGCCGCCGAGGGCGTCAACCGGTTCCTGGAGCTGGGTCCGGACGCGCCGCTGACCGCCGCCGTCCCGCAGTCGGTGGCCGACACCGCGGTCGCCGTCGCGTCGCAGCGCCGGGATGTCCCGGAGGACGTCGCGCTGATCACGGCGCTCGCGACCCTGCACGTCCGTGGCGTGGTGCCCGGCTGGGCCGCGCACTTCACCGCCCGCGGCGCGAGCCGGGCGGACCTGCCGACCTATGCCTTCCAGCACCGGCGTTACTGGCTCGAGGTGTCGTCGGAGTCCGGCGACATCGCCTCGATCGGCCTCGACCCGGTCGACCACCCCCTGCTCGGCGCGGCCACCCTGCTGGCCGACGCCGATGGCGTGGTGCTGTCCGGCCGGATCTCCGCGACCACCCAATCGTGGCTGAACGAACACGTGGTCGGCGGCGCGATCCTCTTGCCCGGCACGGCTTTCGTCGAGCTCGCCGTGCGCGCCGGAGACGAGGTCGGCGCCGGCCGCGTCCGCGACCTGACGCTGCACGCCCCGCTGGTGCTGCCCGCGAAGGGCGCGGCCCGGATCCAGGTGCGGGTCGGCACCCCCGCCGCCGACGGGACCCGCCCGATCAGCGTCCACTCACGACCGGACGGCCTCGCCGTCACCGCCGGCTGGGTCCGGCACGCCGACGGCACCCTCGCGCCGGGCACGGCCGGCGCCGCGTTCGATCTGAGCGCGTGGCCGCCCGCCGGCGCCGAGGTCGTGGACGTCGAAGGCATGTACGACATGCTCGCCGAGGCCGGCATGGCCTACGGCCCGGTCTTCCAGGGCCTGCGCGCGGCCTGGAGCCTCGGCGAGGACATCTACGCCGAGATCGCCCTGCCCGAGCAGGACCGGCTCAGCGCCGAAGCGTTCGGCCTGCACCCGGCGGCGTTCGACGCGACGCTGCACGCCGTCGGTCTGAGCGGCGCCGCCGGGGAGGGCACGACCCTGCCGTACTCGTGGTCCGACGTCGAGCTGCTGGCCACGGGCGCCGCGGCGCTGCGGGTCCACGTCCGGCCGGTCGGGGAGCAGACGGTCGAGCTGCGGCTGGCCGACTCCGCCGGGGCGCCGGTCGCCAGGGTCGGCGCGCTGGCCCTGCGCCGGATCAGCGAGGAGCAGCTCGCCGCGGCCCGTGCGGTCCCCGGTGGCAGCGACTCCCTCTACCGGATCGACTGGGTCCCGGCCACGCTGCCGGACGCCTCAGGCGACTTCGTCGTGCACGAGGTCACGCCGGGAACGGACGCGGCCGCGGCGAAGAAGGCGATCCACAGCGCACTGGCCACCGTGCAGAGCTGGCTCGCCGAAGCGAAGTCCGGACGTCTGCTCGTCGTGACCAACGGCGATCTGGCCGGTGCCGCCGTCGCCGGGCTGGTCCGTTCGGCCCAGGCGGAGAACCCGGACCGGATCGTCCTTGTCGAGGGCGGTGCGACCCCGGAGCAGCTGGCCGCGATCTCCGTCGCCGACGAGTCTTCGGTCCGCATCGAGAACGGCGAGTTGTCCGTGCCGCGGCTGGCGCGTGCGGTGCCCGAACCCGCCGAGCCGATCGACTGGGGCACCGTCCTGCTTTCCGGCGGCACCGGTGCGCTGGGCAGGCTCGTCGCGAAGCATCTCGTGCGGCGGCACGGCGTGAAGAACCTCGTGCTCGTCAGCCGCCGCGGGCCCGAAGCGCCCGGCGCGGCCGAGCTCGTGGCCGAACTGACCGAGCTGGGCGCCGAGGCGACCGTGGTGGCCGCCGACCTGGCCGACCGGGCGAAGGTCAAGGCACTGCTGAAGAAGTACCCGGTCACCGCGGTCGTCCACGCGGCCGGGGTGCTCGACGACGGTGTCCTCGCGTCCATGACGCCCGAACGCGTCGACGGCGTCTTCGATCCGAAGGCCCTGGCGGCCTGGAACCTCCACGAGCTGACCGGCGACCTCGCCGCCTTTGTCACGTTCTCCTCGGCCGCCGGCGTCCTGGGCGCTCCGGGCCAGGGGAACTACTCCGCCGCCAACGCGTTCCTGGACGCGCTCACCGCACAGCGTCGTGCCGAGGGCAAGCCCGCGCACTCGCTGGCGTGGGGCATGTGGGAATCTTCGGCCGGGATGGCCGGGGAAACCCACGGCAAGCGCGGCCTCGGCGCGTTCGGCGCGGAAGAGGGCTTGGCGCTCTTCGACACCGCGGTCGGCGCGGCGGGCGATGTGTACGTCCCGATCAAGCTGGACCTCCCCGCGTGGCGCGACGCCGGTGGCGTTCCCGACCTGCTGCGCGGCCTCGTCCCGGCGGCGCGGCGGACGGTGTCCGACCGCGAGGAGGGCGCGGACTCGTTGCTGGGCAAGCTGATCCGGCTGCCCGCGGGCAAACGCCTCGACCACCTGCGCGATCTGGTGGTCCAGCACGCGGCCGCGGTGCTCGGCCACGGCTCGGCCGCCGAGTTCGACGCCGACCGCGTGTTCAAGGACCTCGGCTTCGACTCGCTGACCGCCGTCGAACTGCGCAACACGCTCAACGAGGCCACCGGCCTGAGCCTGACCGCGACGCTCGTGTTCGACCACCCGACCGCGGGCGACCTCGCCGCGCACCTGCACGAGTCGCTGCTCGGCGACCTCGCCGACGCGGGGGAGCCCGAGGAGGTCGTGGTGGCCCTCGGCGCCGACGAGCCGATCGCGATCGTCGGCATGGCCTGCCGGTTCCCCGGTGGCGTCGGCTCGCCGGACGAGCTGTGGCGGCTGGTCGCCGCGGGCGGCGACGGCATCAGCGACTTCCCGGAAGACCGGGCCTGGGACATGGACCACTGGCTGCCGCAGGTCGCGCCGGACGGCGGCACGCCGCAGGGCGGGTTCGTCCACGACGCCACCGATTTCGACGCCGCGTTCTTCGGCATCAGCCCCAACGAAGCCGTGATGATGGACCCGCAGCAGCGGATGCTGCTGGAGTCCTCCTGGGTCGCGCTGCAGAACGCGGGCGTGGACCCGTTGTCGCTCAAGGGAAGCGTGACCGGGGTGTACGTCGGCGTGATGCAGACCGACTACGACCCGGGTGACGCGCTCGCCCAGGGCGGCGGCCTCTACCGCGGGTCGGGCGCGCTGAGCAGCGTGGTCTCCGGCCGGGTGGCCTACTCGCTCGGTCTCGAAGGGCCGGCGGTGTCGGTGGACACCGCGTGCTCGTCCTCGCTCGTCGCGCTGCACCAGGCCACGCAGGCACTGCGGGGCGGGGACTGCTCGCTGGCGCTGGTCGCCGGCGTGTCCGCGCTCGTCTCGCCCGCGCCGTTCGCGCAGTTCGTGGACGGCGCCGTGGCCAGGGACGGCCGCTGCAAGCCCTACTCCGCCGCGGCCGACGGCTTCGGCTGGGGCGAGGGCGTCGGTGTCCTGGTGGTGGAGCGCCTTTCCGACGCGCGCCGCCACGGGCACGAGGTGCTCGCGATCATCAAGTCCAGCGCCATCAACGCCGATGGCGCTTCCAACGGCCTCACCGCGCCGAGCGGGTCCGCCCAGGAGCGGCTGATCCGCCGGGCACTGGCCACCGCCGGTCTCGAACCGTCCGAAGTGGACGCGGTCGAGGGCCATGGCGCCAGTACACCGCTGGGCGACCGGATCGAGACGTCGGCGCTGCTGGCCACCTACGGCAAGGAGCGCTCCGCCGACCGTCCGCTGTGGCTCGGTTCGGTGAAATCCAACATCGGCCACACCCAGGCCGCGGCCGGGGTCGCCGGCGTGATCAAGATGGTGCAGGCGATGCGTCACGGCGTGCTGCCCGCCACGCTGCACGTCACCGAGCCGACAGCGGACGTCGACTGGTCCGCCGGGGCCGTCCGGCTGCTGGAGCGGACGCAGCCGTGGCCCGAGGTTTCCCGGCCGCGCCGCGCGGCGGTGTCAGCGTTCGGCTACAGCGGTACCAACGCGCACGTGATCCTGGAGCAGGCCCCGCCCGTCGAGGCGCCGGTGACCGAGCCGGTCAAGGACGCCGGCGGTGTGCTGCCGCCGCTCGTGTTGTCGGCCCGGACCGCCGCGGCGCTTCCGGACCAGGCCCGGGCCTTGCTGGCGCGGCTGGACGGCTCGTCGGATCTGCTGGACGTCGCCTACTCGCTGGCGAACCGCCGCCCGCTGTTCTCCCACCGCGCCGCGGTCGTCGGAGCCGACCTCGACGAGGTTCGCGCCGCTCTGTCCGCTCTGGATGTCGTGGGGCGTGTGCGTTCCGGTGGGAGCACGGCGTTCGTGCTCCCCGGTGAGGGGGCGCGGCGAGCCGGGACGGGTGCCGCCCTGTATGCCGCGTTCCCCGCTTTCGCCCGGGAATTCGACCGCGTGGCGAACGGATTCGACGCTTACCTCGGCCGGTCGCTGCGTGAGGTGATGTTCGCCGAGGCCGGTTCGGTCGCCGCACAGTTGCTCGGTCGCACGGACTTCGGCCAGGCCGCGGCGTTCACCCTCGGTGTCGCGCTGGCCCGCCTGTTCGAAGGGTGGGGGCAGCGGCCTGATGTGCTGGCCGGCCTCGACGTCGGCGAGATCGCCGCCGCGCACCTGGCCGGTGTGTTGTTCCTCGAGGACGCCGTGAAGCTCGTCGCCCACCGCGGCCAGATGATGGCGGAGGGGCCTCTCGACGACGATCTTCTCGAAGAGCTGGAGGAGATCGCGGGGGAGCTCACCTACAACGAGCCGCGCGTTCCCGTCGTGTCCACCGTGGCCGGTGGAGACGTTCGCGACCCGAAGCACTGGGTGGCCCTCGGCCGCGACGGCGGGCAGCTCCCGGTGACGGGGGCGACGCGGGTCCTGGACCTGGGAGCGGGTGTGGACCCGGCGGACGACCTCCTCCTCGTGCCGGTGCTGCCCGAGGTTCGCTCCGTGCTGCTGGCCGCCGGGCAGCTGCACGCGGTGGGCGCCGGGCTCGACGTGACGCGCATGTTCGCCGATCGCGCGGCGAAGATCGTGCCGCTGCCCGACTACGCCTTCCACCGCACCTACTACTGGCCCACGGTCGACATGGAGGCCCGGCACGCGGTCGGCGATTACGAGCTGCCCGCGCCGCGAGCCGCGGTCGAGGAAGAGGTCTCCCTCGAGCTGACCGAACAGGGACTGCTGCGGTTCGTCCTCACCGAAGCCACGGAGCTGCTCGGATACGCCGACACGGAGGCGATCGACCCGGACGCGCACTTCCTCGAGTTCGGCTTCGACTCGCTGACGGCCGTGCGGCTGAGGAACCGGATCGCGAGCGTCGCCGGGGTCACGCTGGGCGCGGCGGTGGTGTTCGAGCACCGGACGCCGGCGGGGCTGGCGGCGCACCTGCTGGAACTGCTGAGCGGCCCGGCTCCGGTCTCGACGGCCGGGGATCCGGTGAAGGAGCTCTTCTTCGAAGCCGTCCGCGGTGGTCAGGTCGAGAACGGCATCGCGTTGCTGGGCGCCGCCGCGAACCTGAGGCCCAAGTTCGGCGGCGTCGCCGACCTCGGTGCGGCGCCCCGGCCGCTGGAACTGGCCGATGGCCCGGACGGCCCGCGGCTGCTGGCCCTCCCGTCGCCCGCGGCGCTGGGCGGGGAGTACCAGTACGCGAAGCTCGCGGCGCGGTTCCGGGGCAGGCGCGCGGTTTCCGCGTTGCCGACGCCCGGGTTCCACACCGGCGACCCGGTGCCCGCCGACTTCGACGCGTTGCTGGAGGTGCTCGAGGAGAGCGTCCGGCTGGGCGCCGGCGACAAGCCGTTCGCGCTGCTCGGGTATTCGTCCGGCGGTGTGCTTGCCTACGCGCTGGCGGCGCGGCTGGAGAAGTCCGGCTTCGCGCCGGCGGCCTTGGTTCTGCTCGACAGCTACGAGATGGACGGCGGCGGTGACGCGACCGCGGACACGGTTTCGGACATGGCCACGGGCATGCTCGAACGCGAAGAGCAGTACGGCCCGTTCGACCGCGACAAGCTGACCGCGATGGCGCACTACCTCGGTCTGCTGGAGACGGCTTCGCTGGGCGAGGTGACGGTGCCGACGGTCCTGATCCAGCCCGACCACCGCTTCGCCACGGGCAGCGCCGTCGCTTCCGATGACCCGTCGGCCTGGCGGACGACCTGGCACCGGGCGGACACTGTCGTCACGGTGCCGGGTGATCACTTCAGCCTCGTCGACACCGACTCCGAGACCACCGCGAAGGCCGTGGACACCTGGCTCGGCTCCCTTTCCTGAGCCTCCCGGCCGGGCGGCGCCCCACCTCCCCCTCGCGGGGCGCCGCCCACTCTTACTCCCCCTGTTCCCGAGTCCGGCTGCGAGGGTTTCTTGGTCCCGAGTCCGGCTGGGCGGCGGGTCAGGAGCGGGAGTCGACGAGCAGGCCCGCGATGCCGTCCAGGACCCGGTCGAGACCGAAGTCCACCGAACTCGACGCCGGGTACTCGCCCCGCGAGGCGAGCGCCGCCAGGTGGGGATAGCCCTCCGCGGCCAGCAGCGGCTGGAGGAACGAGCGAACATCCCCAGCCCGCGAAGGGGAGTCGGCCGAATCCGGGTCGGACGACGCCCGCAGGCGGTCGGCCGTGGCGCGGGCGAAGTCCGCCACCAGCCGGGCACAACCGAGGGCGTCCACATCGGACAGTCCGGCGGCGGACAGGGTCGCCACCAGCAACTCCGTCCAGCGCAACCGGTGCGGGGTGATCGCGCTGCCGCGGAACGGGATGTCCAGCAGCCACGGCCGGGCCTGGTAGCGGTCCAGCGCGGCGTGCGCCCAGGCACGGGTGACGACCTGCCACTCCGGGCCGGACATCGGCGGCGGTGGCCCGAAACCCTCGTCCGCGAGCAGGATCAGCAGTTCGTCCTTCGAGCCGACGTAGCGGTACAACGCGTTCGTGGTCAGGCCGAGCGAAGCGGCGATGTTGGGCAGCGACGCCGCGGCCAGCCCGTCGGCGTCGGCGAGCTCGATGGCGGCCGTGACGATCTGGGCCAAGCTGTGCGACGGCTTGGGGCCACGGCGGGGCCGCGGCGCGGCGACCCACGCCGGGGCCAGTCCCGGTGGCAGGTCCGGACGTTCGTCCGGCTCGGGTTCGGTCGGCATCTATCGCTCCGCGGTCTGAGTCAGTAAACTGTGCAAGTCTTACACTAATCGGCGCTGGGAGCGAGTACCTGTGAGCGAGAGCAACCGGTTCGGGCTGGGTCCAGTCACCGAGCTGGACCGGAAGCTGGCGGCCACCGAGGTCGAACACGCCCTCGCGACCGGGCAGTACGACGGCGGGGAAGCTGCCCGCCGGCTGGCCAGGGTCCGGCTGGCCACCACGCAGGCCGCGCTGCGCGTCGCGGTCGCGGGACGGGCCGAGGCGGTGGTCCCGCCGGTGCTCGAGGCGGCGCCGAAGATCGCGGGCGCGCTGTGGGCGGTCGTCAGCCTCGTTCACCTCGTCATCTGGCTGTTCATCGGGTTGATCGGCGGGCAGTGGGACCCGCTGTGGCTGCTCTGGGTGGTGCTCGGCGGCGGGGTGCTGGTGGCCGGCGTGTGGAAGGCCCGTGACTGGGACCGCCGCATGCGGATCTCCGCAGGTGGCGCCCCCTAGGCGGGCGCGGCTTCCCCGTCCGGCGGCGGTGCGCTAAACTGTGCATGCCTTACACGATTAATCCGACCACTCGGCCGGTGCCGATATGGGGGGCTTCATGCCGGAGAGCACAGAAGAAACGCGGTCCTCGGGCGGTCGCGCCCGCCGGGTCGTCACGATCGTGTGGGCGGTCGTCGGCGGCATCCAGTTCGTGATCTGGCTGCTCATGAGCCTGATCAGCATGTCGTTCAAGTCGCCGTTCTGGCTGTGGACGATCGGTATCGGCGGGGTCGTCCTGCTGGCGTGGTGGTACCTCGACCCGGCGCGGCGAGCCCGGGAAGGATCGGAGTGAACGACGTGCCAACGATGACCTCCGTCGAGTCGCCGGTCCAGCTGGACGCGGTGCACAAGACCTACGGTTCCGGCGACAGCGCCGTGGAAGCGCTTGCCGGAGTCACTGTCACCTTCCCGGCGGGCACCTTCACCGCGGTGATGGGCCCTTCGGGTTCCGGCAAGAGCACGCTGCTGCACTGCGCGGCGGGCCTGGACAAGCCGACCTCCGGCAGCGTCCGGCTGGCCGGCACCGACCTGAAGGGCAAGAGCGAGACCCAGCTGACGGTGCTGCGCCGCGAGCACGTCGCGTTCGTCTTCCAGTCGTTCAACCTGATGCCCGCGCTGAACGTCGAGCAGAACGTCACCCTGCCGACGCTGCTGGCCGGCCGCGAGCCGGACCAGGCGTGGGTGAACGAGGTGATCGGGCGCGTCGGGCTTTCGCAGCGCGTGAAGCACCGCCCCGGTGAGCTTTCCGGCGGCCAGCAGCAGCGCGTCGCGATCGCCCGCGCGCTCGCCGGGCGGCCCGCGGTGGTCTTCGCCGACGAGCCGACCGGTGCGCTCGACACGACCACCGCGCTCGAGGTGCTGAACCTCATGCGCGAGCTGGTGAGCGCGGGCCAGACCATCGTGATGGTCACTCACGACCCGGTCGCGGCGTCCTTCGCGGACAACGTCCTCTTCCTCGTGGACGGCCAGATCGTCACGCAGATGGCGACGCCGAGCGTCGAAGCCGTCGCGTCGACCCTGGCGCAGCTCGGGGCCCGGGCCAAGCAGGCACGGGGGCAGCGGTGAGTTCGCGGCGGGTGGTGCTCAACCTGGCGCTGGCCAGCCTGCGGTACCGCGTGGCGGCATCGCTCGCGTCCTTCGTCGCGATCCTGATCGGCTGCGGGTTGCTGATCGCGTGCGCCGGGCTGTTCGAGACGGCCATCGTGCTGCAGGCGAAGCCGCAGCGGCTCGCGTCGGCGCCGATCGTGGTCGGCGGGTCGTCGGGGTTCAAGCTGCCCGACGAAGAGTCGGAGGTGGTCCCGTACGCCGAGCGTGCCGGGCTGCCCGCGGACCAGGTCGCCAAGATCGCCGCGGTGCCGGGCGCGCAGCGCGTGGTCACGGACGTGTCGTTCCCCGCGGTGCTGCTGAGTGACGGCACGCCACAGGTCACCGGCCCGTCCGTCCTTTCCGGACACGGCTGGGACTCCGCCGCGCTCGGCGGCTACGTCCTGCGCGAGGGCGGCCAGCCGGCGCCGGGGCAGGTCGTGCTCGACGCGGCCACCGCGGACGCGGCCGGGATCAAGGCGGGCTCGAACGTGGACCTCGCGGTCGGCGGGCGGAAGCAGACCTTCACCGTCGCGGGGACCGCCGGGCCTGGCCAGGCCGTGCGGGCGCCGGCGTTCTTCTTCTCTCCCGTTGACGCGCAGCAGTTTTCCCCGCACCAGGGCCGGTTCGACCTGGCCGGGGTGTTCCCGGCCGATGGCGTGGACGCGGGCGAGCTCGCCGCGCGCATCGCGGAGCAGGTTCCCGGCGTCAGCGTGCTGACCGGCGACGAGCGTGGTTCGGCCGAGTTCCTCGGCGTCGACAACAGCCGGCTGCCGCTGATCCTGCTGGCCGCGGTGTTCGGCGGCATGGTGCTGGTGGTCATGGCGCTGGTCGTCTCCGCGACGATCAGTCTCACCGTGCGGCAGCGCCAGCAGGAGCTCGCGCTGCTGCGGGCCACCGGCGCGACGCCGAAGCAGGTGCACCGGATGGTGCTCGCCGAGACCATGGCCGTCGGCGCGGTCGCCGCGGTGTGCGGCGGCGTCCTCGGCAGCTTGCTCGGCAACCAGATCTTCGACACCAGCGCGTCGCTCGGCATCGTGCCGGACGAGCTGGTGTTCCGGCAGGACGTCGTCGCGTTCGCCGCCGGGATCGTCGCCACGCTCGCGATCGTCTACGCCGCGGCGTGGTTCGCCGCGCTGGCCGCGGCGCGGGCCCGGCCGATCCAGGCGCTGGCCGAGGCCTCGATCCCGAGTGCCAAGGTGAACCCCTTGCGCCGCACGGGTGCCGCGGTGTGCGGGATCGCGACGGTGCTGCTCGCCGGCACCACGATGTTCATGCCCGCCGATACGGCGGCGGCGTTCGGCGGGCCGGCGGTGCTCACCGGCGCCATCGCGGTGGCGCTGGTCGGGCCGGAGATCATGGCCTACGTCGCGGACCGCTTCGGCCCGCTCATCCGGCGGGTCGGTGGCCGGGACGCCACCCTCGCGGTGATCAACTCGCGGGCGCGCGCGGTGGCTTTCGCCGCGGCGCTCACGCCGATCACGCTGGCCACGGCGGTCGCGCTCGGCAACGTCTACTCGGAGACCACCGCGCAGAAGGCGCAGATCGCCGCGTATGCCGGTCAGCTGCGGGCCGACGTCGTGATCAGCGCCGGCAGCGGCGCGATGCCGGCCGACGAGCTCCAGCGGATCCGGAGCACGCCGGGAGTCGGCACCGCGTCGCCGCTGGTCACCAGCTCCGGCTGGATCGAGCAGCCCTATGACGGCAACGGCAGCGACCCGCTGCGCCTGATGGGCGTGGCCGCCGAGGACCAGGGCGGCACGGTGCTCGCGACCGCGGTCACCGAGGGATCGCTGAAGAACCTCACCGGTGACGCGGTCGCGCTGCCTCAGGAAGTGGCGGAGAACCTCGAGATCAAGGTCGGGTCCAAGATCACCATGCGGCTCGGGGACGGGACGCAGGCGCAGGTGAACGTCGTCGCGCTGCTCGACAGCCCGTCGAGCTACGCGAGCATGGTCCTGCCCGCCGACCTCCTCGCCGCGCACACCACGAGTGGCCTGCCCGCGCAGGTGCTGGTGAAGGCCGCCGAGGGGAAGGACGCGAGCGAGCTCGTGTCCGCGCTCACCGACCAGTTGAAGGACTGGCCGGGCGTCACGGTCGGCGACGACAGTGCGCTGCTGCGGAACTTCCAGGCCGGCGCGGACGTCGAGGCGTTGATCAACTACCTGCTGGCCGTGCTCGCCATCGCCTACGCGGCGATCGCGGCGGTGAACACGCTCGCCGTGGCCGTGCTCGGCCGCCGCCGGGAGTTCGGCGTGCAGCGGCTCGCCGGCGCCGATCGCCGCCAGGTCCGGCGGATGCTGTTCATCGAGGGTGGCATCGTCGCGGTGGCCGGGCTGGTGCTCGGCATCGTCATCTCGCTGTTCACCGTGCTGCCGATGGCGATCACGACCGGTGAGATCATCCCGTCCGGGCCAATCTGGGTGTTCCTCGCGGTGGTGGTCGCGGTGTTCCTGATCGTCTGGCCGGTCACCGCGCTGGCCGCGCGGCTCGCCATGCGCCGGAACCCGATCGAGGCGGTGGCCCTGCCCGGGCAATGAGCGACCGGCGATAGGGGTACTGGGGCACCTCCGGCGTGGTTAGTGTCGAATCAAACTATCCGCGCCGGGTGTGCCCCGGCTCCATTTCCTGGAGTGGATTCCATGCGCGTGCTCATGGCCGCCCCGTCGTCGCCTGCCCGGCTGCACAATCTCACGCCCCTCGCGTGGGCGTTGCGGAACGCGGGCCATGACGTGAAAATCGCCGGACGCCCGTCGTTCGTCGAAGAGATCCTCCGTACCAGTTGTGTGGCCGTCGAATTGGAAAGCGGTGCGGAAGCCTCGCTCGCCGAATCCGCGGCCCTGGCCGAATTCGCCGAGCTGTGGCGGCCCCAGGTCGTGGTCTCCGACGCCCGCGCACCGGCGGGAACGGCCGCTGCGCGGGCGGTCGGAGCCGTCGCCGTCCGGGTGATCGGCGCGCTGGACGAGCCGGACCCGGCGGACGTGGACATCACCTTGGACACCGTGCCACCTTCGTTGCGTGCCGGGGGCGGTTCGGCCCGCGCGGTACGGCACGTGCCCTACTTCGGTCCCGTCGTGGTGCCGAACTGGTTGCGCCGCAAGGCAAGGCGCAGCCGCGTACTGCTGTCGCTCACCGACGAGACGATGTTCGGCCCGGTGTTCGACGCGGTCGCGGAAGCCGACTTCGAACTGGTGTGCGCGGCCGAGGCGGCCCGCGTCCCGGCCGGGGTGGCGATGCCGGCCAACGTCCGGCTCGTCGACTCCGCGCCCCCGGCCGCGCTGCTGCCGACGTGTGCCGCGGTCGTCCACGACGGCGACGCGGCACTCGCGCTCGCGGCGGCGGCGCACGGCCTGCCCCAGCTTTCCCTCACCGAATCGGCGATCGCCCCGCGGATCGCGGCGGCCGGCGCCGGAAGGACCGGCTCCGTCGAAGGAGCCCGCGCGCTGACGGCCGACGAAGAGCTGCGCCGCGCCGCGAACGCGTTGCGTGAAGAGATCGCCGCGCTGCCCGCCCCGCGCACCGTCGTGGCCGAACTGATCCGCTGATTGCGGGGGCGTCCCGGCCCGGTTAGGGGTGGGGCGGGCGAAGACCTCTGGGTAGCGTTTTCCGCAGAATCACCTGGAAATTCGCGGGCAACTTACCGAGGCGGTCGATTACGTGAGTGCCATTTTCTGCTCCGCCGGCGCCGGAATGGGGGTAATGACGTGAGCACGGAAGACGAGGGCAAGCTGCTCGGTTACCTCAAGCGCGCGACGGCCGAACTGCGCGAGGCGAAGCAGGCCCTGCGGGAGGTGCGGCAGGCCGACACCGAGCCGATCGCGATCGTCGGCATGGACTGCCGGTACCCCGGTGGGGTCGCCTCCCCGGAGGACCTGTGGGAGCTGGTGGCGTCCGGCACCGACGCGATCGGCCCGTTCCCGGCCGACCGCGGCTGGCCGCTGGAGGCGCTCTACGACCCGGCGGGGGAGCGGCCCGGCACCACGAACACCCGCGAGGCGGGCTTCCTCTACGACGCCGCCGAGTTCGACCCGGAGTTCTTCGGCATCTCGCCGCGCGAGGCGCGCGCGATGGACGCCCAGCAGCGGGTGCTGCTGCAGACCTCGTGGACGGCGCTGGAGCGGGCCGGCATCGTGCCGGAGACGCTGCGCGGCAGCAGCACCGGCGTGTTCGCCGGGGTGATGTACCACGACTACGCGGGCCACGAGGCCGCCGGCAGCGTCGTCTCCGGCCGGGTCGCGTACGCGCTCGGGCTGGAAGGCCCGGCGGTGACGGTGGACACCGCGTGCTCGTCCTCGCTGGTCGCTCTGCACTGGGCCGGCCAGGCGCTGCGCCGCGGCGATTGCGCGCTGGCCCTCGTCGGCGGCGTCACGGTGATGGCCACGCCCGGGACGTTTGTGGACTTCACCGAACAGCGCGGCCTGTCGGACGACGGACGCTGCAAGGCGTACGCCGCCGGCGCCGACGGCACCGGCTGGGGCGAGGGCGTCGGCGTGCTCGTGGTCGAGCGGCTGTCCGACGCTCGCCGGCTCGGCCACGACGTGCTCGCCGTCGTGCGGGGCAGCGCGGTGAACTCGGACGGCGCCTCCAGCGGGCTCACCGTCCCCAACGGGCCGGCGCAGCAGCGGGTCATCCAGCAGGCACTCGAGTCGGCCGGACTGTCCACATCGGACGTCGACCTGGTCGAAGGGCACGGCACGGGAACGAAGCTGGGCGACCCGATCGAGGCGCAGGCTCTGCTGGCGACCTACGGGCAGCGCCGCGAAGAAGAGCCACTGTGGCTCGGCTCGCTCAAGTCGAACATCGGGCACGCGCAGGCCGCCGCCGGCGTCGGTGGCGTGATCAAGGTCGTGCAGGCCATCCGCCACGGCGTGCTGCCGAAGACCCTGCACGTGGACGCGCCGTCCCCGCACGTCGACTGGTCGGCCGGCCGGGTCGAACTGCTCACCGAGTCCCGCGAGTGGCCCGCGGTGTCCCGGCCACGCCGCGGCGCGGTGTCGTCGTTCGGCATCAGCGGCACCAACGCCCACGTGATCGTCGAGCAGGCCGATCCGGCGCCGGAGGAGCCGGTGACCCCGCCCGCGGTGCCCGTCCTCGCGTGGCCGGTGTCGGCCGACTCGCCGGACACCCTGGCCGCACAGGCGCAGCGGCTCGCCGACCTGGCCGACGCCGCCGATTCGCCGGCGGACATCGGTTTCTCGCTCGCCACGACCCGTTCGGCGCTGGACCACCGGGCCGTCGTCGTCGGCGCCGGCCGCGCGGAACTGCTCGCCGGGCTGGCCGCGCTCGCCGCGGGGGCCGACGCGCCCGGCGTGGTGCGCGACCGCCGGGGAAGTGGCCGGACGGCGTTCCTTTTCACCGGTCAGGGCGCCCAGCGCGCCGGGATGGGGCTGGTGCTCGCCGGGCAGTACCCGGCGTTCGCCGAAGCGCTCGACGCCGTGGCCGCCGAACTGGACCAGCACCTGGACCGTCCACTGCGGACGGTCCTCGACGACGACGAGGCGCTGGGGCAGACCGGTTTCACGCAGCCCGCGCTGTTCGCCGTCGAGGTCGCGCTGTACCGGCTGCTGGAGACGTGGGGCGTGCGGCCCGACTTCCTCCTCGGCCACTCGATCGGCGAGCTGGCCGCGGCGCACGTCGCCGGGGTGCTTTCGCTCGGCGACGCCTGCACGCTGGTCGCCGCGCGGGCGAAGCTCATGCAGGCCCTGCCGGCGGGTGGCGCGATGGTCGCGATCCAGGCCACCGAGGCCGAGGTGACGCCGCTGCTCACGGCCGAGGTGAGCATCGCCGCGATCAACGGCCCGGACGCGCTGGTGATCTCGGGCGCCGAAGACGACACGGCCGCCGTCGCCGCTCGGTTTTCCGGCCGCAAGACCTCGAAGCTGAAGGTGTCACACGCTTTCCACTCACCGCTGATGGAGCCGATGCTCGCCGAGTTCGCCGCCGTCGCGAAGAAGCTCACCTACGCGAAGCCCGAGATCCCGATCGTCTCGACGGTCGCCGCCGACGCCGACCTGGCGACGCCGGAGTACTGGGTGCACCAGGTTCGTGCGGCCGTCCGGTTCCACGACGGCGTGCGCGCGCTGGCCGCCGAGGGGGTCCGGACGTTCGTCGAGGTGGGGCCGGGCGCGGTGCTCACCGCCGCCGCGCGGACGGCGCTGGAGGACACCGCGTCGGAGCACAACGTCCTGGCGTTCGTCCCGGCGCAGCGCAAGGACCGGGCCGAGGCGCACACCGTCGTCACCGCGCTCGCGACCCTGCACGCCCGGGGGGTTCCCGTGGACTGGGCGGCCTTCTACGCCGGTGCCCGGCGGGTCGCGCTGCCCACCTATGCGTTCCGCCGCACCCGCTACTGGCTGCCCGCCACCATCGCCGCCGGCGACGCCGGAGACCATGGCCAGCAGCCCGCTGGGCACCCCATGCTCAGCGCCGTCGTGCGGGTCCCGGATTCCGGCGCGCTGGTGCTCACCGGCCGGCTGTCCGCGGACACCACTCCGTGGCTGGCCGACCACGTCGTCCTCGGCACGATCCTGTTGCCCGGCACGGCTTTCCTCGAGCTGGCGCAGCGCGCCGCCGACGAGGCCGGCTGCGCCCGGATCGAGGAACTGACGCTGCAGGCCCCGCTGACGCTGGCCGAAGGCGCGGGCGCGGCGATCCAGGTTTCGGTGGAAGCCGAGGAGAACGGCCGCCGTCACCTCACCGTCCACTCGCGACCCGACGGCGAGGACGCCTGGATCCGGCACGCCGAGGGGTTCGTGAGCGCCGAAGCCGACGCGCCGTCGTTCGACCTGGCCGAGTGGCCGCCCGCGGGTGCCGTCGAGGTCGAGCTGGCCGAACCGTACGAGCGGCTCGCGGAGCTGGGCTACGACTACGGCACCGCCTTCCAGGGCCTGCGGGCGATGTGGCGGCACGGCGACGACGTGTACGCCGACGTCGTCCTGCCCGATGGCGCCGACGCCCTCGGTTACGGACTGCACCCGGCGCTGCTCGACGCCGCGATGCACGCCCAGCTGCTCGGCCCCGAGCCGGAAGACGGCGAAGCGAAGCCGATGCTGCCGTTCGCCTTCACCGGCACCACGCTGCACCGCGCGGGTGCGGCGGAGCTGAGGGTGCACGTGTCGCCGAAGAGCGCCGACACCATCACGCTGCGGATCGCCGACGCCACCGGCGGGCCCGTGCTCTCCGTCGAGTCCCTGGCCGCGCGGCCGATCTCGCTGGACAAGCTGGCATCGAGCCGGGACTCGCTGTTCCGGGTGTCCTGGGAACCCGCTTCGACCACCGGGAACGCCGGCGGCGCGAAGGTGCTGGAAGTGTCCACTCCGGACGGTCCGGTGCCCGTCGCGGCTCGCGCGGTCACACGGCAGGTGCTCGCCGCGGTCCGGGAACTGCTCGCCGAGGACGGCGAGACCCGCTTGGCCGTGGTCACGCGCGGCGCGGTGGCGGTCGACGGCGAGGACGTCGACCCGGCCCTCGCGCCGGTCTGGGGCCTGGTGCGGGCGGCCGAGGCCGAGAACCCGGGCCGGTTCGTCCTCGTCGACCTCGACGTGAACGGCACCGCCGAGTCCGCCTTGGCCACCGGCGAGCCCGAGGTGGCCGTCCGCGACGGCAAGGTCCTCGTGCCGCGCCTGACCCCCGCGACGCCGCAGGCCGGCGAGCTGAACTGGAACCCCGGCGGGACCGTCCTCATCACCGGGGGCACCGGCGGGCTCGGCGCCGTCGTCGCGAAGCACCTGGTGACGCGGCACGGGGTGCGCCGCCTGCTGCTCACCAGCCGCCGGGGCGCCGACGCCCCCGGCGCGGCCGAGCTTCGCGAAGAACTCCGGCAGCTGGGCAGTGCGGTGACGATCGCGAGCTGCGACGTCACCGACGCGGCGTCCGTGCGGGCGCTGCTCGACGCGGTCCCGGCCGAAGCGCCGCTGACCGCCGTCCTGCACGCCGCGGGCGTCGCCGCCGGCGGCCGGGTCGAGGCGCTCACCGACGACGAGCTGGACCGCGTCTTCGCCCCCAAGGTCGACGGCGCGTGGCACCTGCACGAGCTGACCCGCGACCTCGACGCGTTCGTCCTGTTCTCCTCGGCCGCGAGCACCGTGCTCGCGGCCGGCCAAGCCGGCTACGCCGCCGCCAACGCCTACCTCGACGAGCTGGCTCGCCATCGCCGTGCCCAGGGGCTCGCGGCGACGGCACTGGACTGGGGCGCCTGGGCCGAGGACGGTGGCATGGCCGGCGAGCTCGACGAGGCCGACTTCCGCCGGCTGCGCCGCCTCGGCACGCCGCCGATGGCCACCGAAGAGGCCCTCGCCCTGCTCGACGCGTGCCTCGTCGCCGAGGAAGCCGTGCTCGCGCCGGTGAAGCTCGATCTCGCGGCGCTGCGCGCCCGCACCGACGCTCTTCCGCCGGTCTTGCGCGGGCTCGTCCGGCCCGCGCCGGCCCGCCGCACGGCCGCCCGGTCCGGCGGCGCGGTCGCCGCCCGGCTGGGCACGGTGCCCGAGGCCGAGCGCGAGGCCTACCTCCTGAGCGTGGTGTCCGAGCAGGTCGCGGCGGTGCTCGGGTTCACGTCGGCCGCGTCGGTCGAGCCGGAGCGCGCCTTCCAGGAGATGGGCTTCGACTCGCTCACTTCGGTGGAGCTGCGCAACCAGCTCGGTGCGCTGACCGGCCTGAAACTGACCGCGACCATCGTGTTCGACCACCCGACGCCGGCCGCGCTCGCCCGGCGCCTGCACGAGCTGCTCGGCCCGGGCCGCGGCGCCGCGGAGCCGCTGCTGGCCGAGATCGACCGGCTCGAGGCCGTGCTCAACGCCGCCGGGTCGCTCAACGGCTCGACCGCGAAGGTCACCGCCCGGCTCGACGCCCTGGTGCGCAAGTGGACCGACACGCACGCGGGCGTCGCCGAATCCGCCGACCTGGACGAAGCCACCGACGACGAGCTCTTTGCCGTGCTGGACGAGGAATTGGGTATCTCATGAGCAACGAGGACAAGCTCCGCGACTACCTGAAGCGCGCGACGGCCGACCTCAAGCAGGCCAGGCACCGGGTGCACGAGCTGGAGACCAGGGACACCGAGCCCCTCGCGATCATCGGCATGAGCTGCCGCTACCCCGGGGGCGTCGCCACGCCGGACGACCTCTGGGACGTGGTCGACGGGGGCCGTGACGTGATCGGCGAGTTTCCCGCCGACCGCGGCTGGGACCTCGAGGGCGTTTACGATCCGACGCCCGAGCGGCCCGGCAAGACCTACACGCGTCACGGCGGTTTCCTCTACGACGCCGCGAACTTCGACGCGGAGTTCTTCGGCATCAGCCCGCGTGACGCCCGCCGCGCCGACCCCCAGCAGCGGATCCTGCTCGAAGCGTCCTGGGAGGCCATCGAGCGGGCCGGGCTCGACCCGCACGCGCTCAAGGGCAGCCCCACCGGCGTCTTCGCCGGCGTCATGTACCACGACTACAGCGGCGGCAGCCCCGAGGGCAGCCTGGTCTCCGGGCAGGTGTCCTACACGCTCGGGCTCGAAGGACCGTCGGTTTCGGTGGACACCGCGTGCTCGTCGTCGCTGGTCGCCCTGCACATGGCGGCGCAGGGCCTGCGCCGCGGCGACTGCACGCTGGCGCTGGTCAGCGGCGTCGCCGTGATGGGGACGCCCGAGATGTTCGTCGACTTCTCCAGCCGCCGCGGCCTGGCCGCGAACGGCCGGAGCAAGTCGTTTTCCGACGACGCCGACGGCACGTCGTGGGCCGAGGGCGTCGGCGTGCTCGTGCTGGAGCGCCTCTCGGACGCGCGCCGCAACGGTCATCGGATCCTCGCGCTGCTGCGCGGTTCCGCGGTGAACCAGGACGGCGCGAGCAACGGCTTCTCCGCCCCGAACGGCCCCTCGCAGGTCCGGGTGATCGAGGCGGCGCTGGCCGACGCCGGGCTTTCGGTGTCCGATGTGGACGCCGTCGAGGCGCACGGCACCGGCACCGCGCTCGGCGACCCGATCGAGGCGCAGTCGCTGATGGAGACCTACGGGCAGCGCACCACGGGGGAGCCGCTGCAGCTCGGCTCGATCAAGTCGAACATGGGCCACCCGCAGGCCGCCGCCGGGGTCGCCGGGGTGATCAAGATGGTGCAGGCGCTGCGGCACGGCAAGCTGCCGCGCACCCTGCACGTCGGCACCCCGTCGAGGCACGTCGACTGGACCGCGGGCGCGGTGGAGCTGCTGATCCAGCCGCGCGACTGGCCCGAGGTCGCCCGCCCGCGCCGCGCGGCCGTGTCCTCGTTCGGCGTCAGCGGCACCAACGCGCACGTGATCCTGGAGCAGGCGCCGAGCCAGGAGCGGGAAGAACCGCCCGCGCCGGTGGTCTGCCCGCTGGTGCTGTCGGCGAAGACCCCGGCCGCGCTGGCCGCCGCCGCCGGCCGGATGGCGTCCCATGTGGACGGTCGTGCCGGCGAGCTCGCCGACATCGCGCACACCCTCGCCACCGGGCGAGCCCGGCTCGACCACCGCGCCGTGGTGCTCGCCGGGGACGGCGCGCAGGCCGCCGAGGCGCTGCGCGCGCTGGCTGCCGGGGGATCGCGGCCGGACCTCGTCACCGGCGCCGCCGATGTGCGCGGCAAGACCGTGTTCGTGTTCCCGGGCCAGGGGTCGCAGTGGACCGGCATGGCGACCGAGTTGCTGGCGCAGTCGCCGGTGTTCGCCGGGCGGATGGCCGAATGCGACGCGGCGCTGCGGAAGTTCGTGGACTGGTCGGTGATCGCGGTGCTGCGCGGGGAGCCGGGCACCCCGCCCGCCGACCGCGTGGACGTGGTGCAGCCGATGCTGTGGGCGGTGATGGTCTCGCTGGCCGCGCTGTGGCGTGCGCACGGCGTGGAGCCGGACATGGTGATCGGGCACTCGCAGGGCGAGATCGCCGCCGCGAGTGTCGCGGGTGCGCTGTCCCTGGAGGACGGTGCCCGGGTGGTCGCGTTGCGCAGCAAGGCGATCGGGGACGTCCTCGGCGGCCGCGGTGGGGGCATGCTCGCCGCCGGCCTGCCCGCCACCGAGCTGCTGACCAGGCTCGACGCCTGGAACGGCCGGATCTCCCTGGCCGCCGACAACGGCGCCACGTCGGCCGTGCTGTCCGGCGACGGCGAGGCCCTCGACGAGCTGCGTGACCAGTTGCAGGCCGAAGGCTTCCGGGCGAAGCGGGTGCCGGTGGACTACGCGTCGCACTCCGCGCACGTCGAGCACCTCGCCGACCGCCTGCTGGCCGACCTCGGCCCGATCACCCCCGGCGCCGGGACGGTCGCGATGACCTCCACGGTGACCGAGGAGCCGGTGACCGAGTCCACCGTGGACGCGAGGTACTGGTTCACCAACCTGCGCACGACGGTCCGGTTCGCGCCGGTCGTCGCGAAGCTCGCCGAGGCGGGCTACACCCGGTTCGTCGAGGTCAGCCCGCACCCGGTGCTGGCCATGAGCATCCAGGAGACCCTCGACGAGGGCGGGCACAGCGGCGCCGTCGTCGGCACGCTGCGCCGGGACGAAGGCAGCCTGACCCGCTTCGCGACGTCACTGGCCGAGCACGCGGTCCGCGGCGGCGCGGCGGACTGGGCCTCGCTGGTGCCCGGCGGCCGGATCGCCGACGTTCCGACCTATCCCTTCCAGCACAAGCGCTTCTGGCACGAAGAGGAAGCCGCGACGGCTCCCGTGACCGGAGCGCAGGTCGCCGACCAGGACTTCTGGCAGGACGTCACCGCCGGTGACGTCGACGCGCTCGCCGTCCGGCTCGGCGTCGAAGCCGCCCCGCTCGCCGAGGTCGTCCCGGCGCTGGCCGCCTGGCACGGCCGCCGCACCGACCTGTCCACAGTGGATTCCTGGCGCTACCGCGTCTCGTGGGCGCCGGTGACCGTCACGGGCGGGCTGGCCGGCACCTGGCTGGTCGTCGTGCCCGCGGACGTTCCCGAGGCGGCCGAGCTGGCCGACGCGCTCGCCGAGCAGGGCGACGTCGTGCGGGTGATCGCGACGGCCGACCGCGAGCAGCTGGCCGGGCTGCTCACCGAGGCGACGGCGCTGCGGCCGTTCGACGGCGTGCTGTCGCTGCTCGCGCTCGACACCCGCGAACACCCGGAGCACCCCGCGCTCAGCACCGCGGTCGCCGCCACCATCGCGCTGCTGCAGGCCTTGCGCGACACCGGCGTCGACGCCCCCGCTTGGGTGGTCACCCGCGGCGCGGTCGCGGTGGACGCCTTCTCCGGCGCCGACCCGGCCGCCGCGGCGGTGTGGGGCCTCGGCACGGTCGTCGCGCTCGACCAGCCCGCCACCTGGGGTGGCCTGGTCGACGTCGAGGGCCCCGCGGACGCCGCCCGCCTGGCCGCCGTGGTGTCCGGAGCGGACAACGAGGACCAGGTCGCGATCCGGCCGTCCGGGGTGTTCGCCCGGCGCATGGTCCGCGCTCCACTGCCGGGAACCGAGACGGAGTGGAAGGCGCGGGGAACGGTGCTGGTCACCGGCGGCACGGGCGCGGTCGGTGCCCACGTCGCCCGCTGGCTGGCCGGCCGCGGCGCCGAGCACATCGTGCTCACCAGCCGTCGCGGTCTCGATGCCGAAGGCGCGCGTGAGCTGGCCGATGAGCTGGGGGCCACCGTGGTGGCCTGCGATGTCTCCGACGAGGAGCAGCTGAAGGCCCTGCTGGCCGAGCACCCGCCGACGGCCGTGGTGCACGCCGCCGGGGTGCTGACCGCCGAGTCGCCCCTGGCCGACGTCACGCCCGCGGAGTTCGCCGCCGCCACCCGTGCCAAGATCACCGGCGCCGCACTGCTCGACAAGCTGCTCGGCGACACCGAGCTGGACGCGTTCGTGCTGATGTCGTCCGGCGCCGCCGTGTGGGGCACCTCGGGCCAGCCCGCGTACGCCGCGGGCAACGCCTACCTCGACGCCCTGGCCCGCCGTCGGCGCGCCGCGGGACGCACCGCGACCGCGATCGCCTGGGGCTCGTGGGGCGGCGGAGGCATGGTCGACGCCGAGGCGAGCGACCTGCTGCGGCGCATCGGCCTGGCCGAGATGGCGCCCGAACTCGCCGTCGAGGCACTGGGTCAGGCACTGGACCACGACGAGACCCACCTGGTGGTCGCCGACATCGACTGGGCCGTGTTCGCCCCGGTGTACCAGCTCGCCCGGCCGCGGCCGCTGCTGCGCGCGCTGCCCGAGGTCGCCGAGGACAAGACCGACACGGTCGAGGACACCGGCGACCTGAAGGGCCGGCTGGCCTCGCTCACGCCCGCCGAACAGCAGCGGACGCTGCTGGAGCTGGTCCGCGGCCAGGTCGCCGTGGTCGCCGGCTACGACAACGGCTCGGCGGTCGAACCGGCCCGCGCGTTCAAGGAGCTCGGCTTCGATTCGGTCACCGCCGTCGACCTGCGCAACCGGCTCGGCGCCGCCACCGGCCTCAAGCTCCCGGCCACCGTCGCCTTCGACCACGTCAACCCGCAGGCGCTCGCCGAGCACCTGTGGACGCAACTGGGCGGCGGCGAAGCGGCGGTCCCGCTGGAAGCGGAACTGGACCGGCTCGAGGCGGTGGCGTCCGGTTTGGACGCCGCGGAGATCGACCGGTCCCGGATCGTCGCCCGCCTGCAGGCGATGGTGACCACCCTGCACAAGACCCTGGCCGGCACCAAGACCACCGACGTGCTGCAGACCGCGACCACGGACGAGCTGTTCGCCCTCATCGACAACGAGCTCGGCGCCTGAGCGCCCCCACCCAGCGACAAGAGGAATCTGGCGATGACTGACGAAAGCAAGCTGGTCGACTACCTGAAGCGGGTGACCGCCAACCTGCAGGAGACGCGTGAGCGGCTGCGTGAGGTCGAGGCGGCGGAGGCCGAGCCGATCGCGATCGTCGCGATGGGCTGCCGCTACCCGGGCGACGTGCGCTCGCCGGAGGACCTCTGGGAACTGGTGGCCGAGGGCCGCGACGCGATCGGCGGGTTCCCGGCCGACCGCGGCTGGAACCTGGACACGCTGTTCGACGCCGACCCCGACAGCCCGGGCACGAGCTACGTCAGCGAAGGCGGCTTCATCCACGACGTGGGGGAGTTCGACGCGCCGTTCTTCGGGATCGCCCCGCGCGAGGCGCTCGCCATGGACCCGCAGCAGCGGCTCGTGCTGGAGCTGGCGTGGGAGACGTTCGAGCGGGCGGGCATCGCGCCGCATTCGCTCGCCAAGCAGCAGGTGGGGGTGTTCGTCGGCAGCGGCGACCAGGACTACTACGACGAGCTCCCGCCGTCCGTGCTGGCCGGCGAGGTGGAGGACTACCTGAGCACCGGCAACGCCGGCTCGGTGATCTCCGGCCGGATCGCCTACGCGCTCGGCCTGGAAGGCCCGGCCATCACGATCGACACCGCGTGCTCGTCGTCGCTGGTCGCCCTGCACCTCGCCGTGCAGGCGCTGCGGCAGCGCGACTGCGCGCTGGCGCTCGCCGGTGGCGTGATGGTGATGTCGCGGCCCGGGCCGTTCCTGGCGTTCAGCCGCCAGCGCGGGCTCGCCGCCGACGGCCGCTGCAAGGCGTTCTCCGACAGCGCCGACGGCACGGGCTGGGCCGAGGGCGCGGGCACGCTCCTGCTGGAGCGGCTGTCCGACGCGCGCCGCAACGGCCACCCGGTGCTCGCCGTCGTGCGCGGCTCCGCGGTGAACTCCGACGGCGCGTCGAACGGCCTCACCGCTCCGAACGGGCCCTCGCAGCAGCGGGTCATCCGGCAGGCACTGGCCAACGCACGGCTCTCGGCGTCCGAAGTGGACGCGGTGGAAGGGCACGGCACCGGCACCACGCTGGGCGACCCGATCGAGGCACAGGCCGTGCTCGCCACCTATGGCCAGGACCGCGACCGGCCGCTGTGGCTGGGCTCGATCAAGTCGAACATCGGCCACGCCCAGGGGGCGGCGGGCGTCGGCGGCGTGATCAAGATGGTGATGGCGCTGCGCAACGGCGTGCTACCGAAGACCTTGCACGTCACCGAGCCGTCCACCGAGGTCGACTGGTCGGCCGGGAACGTCGAGCTGCTACGCGAGGAACGGCCCTGGGGTGCGGGCGAAAAGCCGCGCCGCGCCGGTGTGTCGTCCTTCGGCGTCAGTGGCACCAACGCGCACGTGATCGTCGAAGAGGCCCCCTCCGTCGAGGCGGAGGAAGTGACGCCGAGCTGGCCGGAAGGCGTCCCGGTCCCGTGGCCGCTCGCCGGGCACGGCGCCGCGGCGCTGAAGGCCCAGGCGTCGCGACTGCTGTCCGTCGTGGACGGTGCTTCGCCGCTCGACCTCGGTTTCTCGCTGGCGACGTCGCGTTCGCCGCTCACCCACCGCGCCGTCGTGCTCGACAGGAAGGCCGGGGTCGCCGCCCTCGCCGACGGCTTGGCGTCGCCCGCGCTGGTCACCGGCACCACCGTCGAGGGACTCACCGCGTTCCTCTTCTCCGGCCAGGGCGCTCAGCGCGCGGGCATGGGGGCCGAGCTCGCCGCCGCGTTCCCGGTGTTCGCTCAGGCGCTGGACGAGGTCTTCGCCGAGCTGGACCCGTATCTCGACCGTCCACTGAAGACGGTCGTCTTCGAGAAGCCGCGCCTGATCAACCAGACCGGCTACACCCAGCCCGCGCTGTTCGCGATCGAGGTCGCGCTGTTCCGGCTGCTGTCCTCGTGGGGCCTCAAGCCCGACTTCCTGCTCGGCCACTCGGTCGGCGAACTGGCCGCCGCGCACGTCGCCGGTGTGCTGTCGCTGGCCGACGCCGCCAAACTGGTGGCCGCCCGTGCGAAGCTCATGCAGGCGCTTCCGGCCGGCGGCGCGATGGTCGCCCTGCAGGCGACCGAGGACGAGGTCACGCCGCTGCTGACCGCCGACGTGAGCATCGCCGCGATCAACGGCCCGGACTCCGTGGTGCTCTCCGGCACCGAGGACGCTGTCACCGCCGTCGTCGCGCGGTTCGATGGCCGGAAGTCCTCGAAACTCAAGGTGTCGCACGCGTTCCACTCGCCGCTGATGGAGCCGATGCTGGCCGAGTTCGCCGCCGTCGCCCGCACGCTCACCTACTCCGCGCCGACGATCCCGCTGGTCTCCAACGTCTCCGGCGCGCTCGCCGGAGGAGAGGTCGCCACGCCGGAGTACTGGGTCTCGCACGTCCGCGCGGCCGTCCGCTTCCACGACGGGCTCACCGCGCTGAGCGCCCAGGGCGTCTCGCGGTTCGTCGAGGTCGGGCCGGACGGCGTGCTGTCCGCACTGGCCCAGCAGAGCTTCGACACGATGGTCGTGCCGGTCCTGCGCAAGGACCGGCCGGAGCCGCAGGCGGCGCTCACGGCGCTCGCCGAGCTGTTCGTCAGCGGGCTCGTCCCGGACTGGGCCGCGGTCTTCGCCGGCCGCGGCGCGCGGCGCGTCGACCTGCCGCCGTACGAGTTCCAGCGCAAGCGTTACTGGCTCGACGCCCGCGCCAACCGCGACGAGGTGACCGCGGCCGGCCTCACCTCGGCCGGGCACCCGCTGCTCGGCGCTGCCGTCTCCCTCGCCGACACCGACGGCGTGGTGCTCACCGGGCGGCTTTCGGTGGAGACGCACGCGTGGCTGGCCGAGCACCGGCTCGGCGACGTCATCACCGTGCCCGGCACGGCGTTCCTCGAGCTGGTGGTCCGCGCCGGCGACCAGGTCGGCAGCGGCCGGATCGAAGAACTCACGCTCAGCAGCCCGCTGGTGGTGCCGGAGCGGGGTGGTGTGCAGGTCCAGGTGACCGTGGGCGCGGCGGGGGAGCAGGGTGTCCGTGCCGTGACCGTCCACTCGCGAGCGGAAGGCGCCGACGGCGAACCGTGGACGCCGCACGCGAGCGGCACGGTCGCGCCCCAGTCGCACCGGGGCGGGGCGGAGCTGACCGAGTGGCCGCCCGCCGGTGCCGAGCCGGTCGGGATCGAGGGCGTGTACGACGATTTCGCCGACACCGGTCTCACCTACGGTCCGCTGTTCCGTTCGCTGCGCGCCGTGTGGAGCCGCGGGGGCGAGGTGTTCGCCGAGGTCGTCCTGCCCGAGGACAGCGACGCCGAGCGCTTCGGCCTGCACCCGGCGGCGCTCGACGCCTGCACCCACGCCCTGCGCGTCGCGGGCGGTGGTGACGGCGGGGTCGGCCGGGTCCCGTTCTGCTGGACCGGCGTCGAGCTGCACGCCTCCGGCGCCTCGGCGCTGCGGGTGCGGTTCACGCCGACCACCGATGACGGCAATGTCGGCTACGAAGTCGCGCTCGCCGACGCCACCGGGGCGCCCGTCGCCACCGTGGCCGAGACCGTGTTCCGCGCGTTCACCGCGCCGGTCGCGGCGGAAGTGCCGCTCTACCGGATCGAATGGCAGCGGATCCCCACCGAGTCCACTGTGGACGCCTCCGCCGTCGAGGTCTTCGACTGCGCAGGGGAAACCGGCACCGCGGAGGAGACACACGCACTGACCCACAGCGTCCTCGGCGCCCTGCAGGTCTGGCTCGCCGAGGACCACCCGGAGGACGCGCGCCTGGTCGTGGTCACCCGCGGGGCCGTCGCGGCCGGCGGCGGCGTCACCGACCTCGCCGCCTCCGCCGCCTGGGGCCTCGTGCGCTCGGCCCAGGAGGAGAACCCGGACACGTTCGTGCTGCTGGACCTGGACGCCGAGGCCGAAATCGACGAGGTCCTGCCGCGGGTCCTCGCCACCGGGGAAGCGCAGGCCGCGGTCCGCTTCGGCACGGTGCTCGTCCCGCGGCTCGTGCGCACCACGGCCGAACCCGAACCGGCGTACTTCCACCCCAACGGCACCGTGCTGATCACCGGCGCGTCCGGCGCGCTCGGCGCCAAGCTCGCCTGGCACCTGGTCACCGAGCACAGCGTCCGCCGGTTGTTGCTGGTCAGCCGCCGCGGCACGCCCGGGCTGACCCGCCTGGCCACCGACCTCGGTGAGCTGGGCGTGGACGTCGAGATCGCGCAGTGCGACGTCACCGACCGCGCCGCGCTCGCCCAGGTGCTGGCCGCGATTCCCGCCGAGCACCCGCTGACGTCGGTGGTGCACGCCGCCGGTGTTCTCGACGACGGCGTGCTCACCGCACTCACGCCCGAGCGCGTCGACGCCGTGCTGCGGCCGAAGGTCGACGGCGCGCTGAACCTGCACGAGCTCACCCGCGACACCGCGCTTTCGGCGTTCGTGCTGTTCTCCTCGGTCTCCGGCGTGCTCGGCGCGCCGGGCCAGGGCAGCTATGCCGCGGCCAACGCGTTCCTCGACGCCCTCGCGTCGCACCGCGTGGCCCGCGGGCTGCCCGGTCTGTCGCTGGGCTGGGGCCTGTGGGGCGAGGTCGGCGGCATGGGCGGCACGCTCACGAAGGAGGAGGTCAGCCGCCTCGCGACGAGTGGCATCGTGCCACTGTCCAATGCGGACGGTCTGGCGCTGTTCGACCGGGCCCTCGTGGTCCGCCACGCCACGGTCGTCCCGGCCAAGCTGGACCTGCCGGCGCTGCGCAAGCTCGACCGGCTCCCGAAGACCCTCGAAGAGCTGGTCGGACGGCCCACCCGGCGCGTCGCCTCGGGTGCGGCGGCGGCCGCGGAGGATTCCTTCGCCGCCCGCCTGCTGGCCCTGCCCGAGGCGGACCGGGCCGACGCCGTGCTCGAACTGGTCCGCGGGCACGCCGCCACCGTGCTCGGCTACGGCGGCGCGCACGAGATCGAGGCGTCCGCCCAGTTCCAGTCGCTCGGCTTCGACTCGCTCACCGCGATCGAACTGCGCAACGGCCTCACCGCGGCCACCGGCCAGCGGCTGCCCGCGACCCTGATCTTCGACCACCCGACGCCGTCGGCGCTGGCCGGGCACCTCCTGGCCGAACTGGCCGGCACCGGCGACGTCGTCACCGCGGCTCTGGCGTCTTCGGGGGCGTCCGACGAGCCCATCGCGATCGTCGGCATGGCCTGCCGCCTGCCCGGCGGGGTCACCTCGCCCGAGCAGCTGTGGGAGCTCGTCGCGAACAACCGGGACGCCATCGGCGACTTCCCCGCCGACCGCGGCTGGGACGTCGACGGCCTGCTCGACCCGACCGGCCGCCGCCCCGGCACCACCTACGTCGCCCGCGGCGGGTTCGTCTACGACGCCGGCGACTTCGACCCCACGTTCTTCGGGGTCTCGCCCAAGGAAGCACCGGCCATCGACCCGCAGCAGCGGCTGCTGCTGGAGGCGTGCTGGGAGGCCCTCGAACGCGCGGGCATCGACCCGACCTCGCTCAAGGGCAGCCCGACCGGCGTCTACGCGGGCGTCCAGTACCACGACTACGTTGGCGCGAACAGCGCCGGCTCCATCGTCACCGGCCGGGTGTCCTACACCCTCGGCCTGGAGGGCCCGGCGGTCAGCGTCGACACCGCGTGCTCGTCCTCGCTGGTCGCGATGCACATGGCCGCCCAGGCACTGCGCGGTGGCGACTGCACCCTGGCACTGGCCGGGGGCGTGACCGTGATGGCGACGCCCGAGACGTTCGTCGAGTTCAGCCGCCAGCAGGGGCTGGCCGCCGACGGCCGGTGCAAGGTGTTCTCCGACGACGCCGACGGCACCACCTGGTCCGAAGGCGTCGGCGTGCTGGTGCTGGAGCGGCTGTCCGAGGCCCGCCGCCTCGGCCACCCGGTGCTCGCGGTGCTCAAGGGCAGCGCGGTCAACCAGGACGGCACGTCCAACGGGCTCACCGCCCCCAACGGCCCCGCCCAGCAGCGCGTGATCCGCGCGGCGCTGGCCGACGCCGGCCTGGCCGCGTCCGATGTGGACGCCGTCGAGGCGCACGGCACCGGCACGAAGCTGGGCGACCCGATCGAGGTCCAGGCGCTGCTCGCCACCTACGGCAAGGAGACGTCGGCCGAGCGTCCACTGTGGATCGGCTCGGTCAAGTCGAACATCGGCCACACCCAGGCCGCGGCCGGCGCGGCCGGCGTGATCAAGATGGTGATGGCCATGCGCCAGGGCGAACTGCCCGCGACGCTGAACCTCAGCCGCCCGTCCACCGAGATCGACTGGTCGTCCGGCGCGGTCCGCGCGCTGGCCGAGCCGGTGAAGTGGCTGCCCAACGGGCACACCCGCCGGGCCGGTGTCTCGTCGTTCGGCGTCAGCGGCACCAACGCCCACGTGATCATCGAGGAGGGCGACCGTCGCGAGGTGACCGGCGGACACGACCACGACGGCCCGGTCGCCTGGCCGGTCTCCGGCCGCGGCGCCGCCGCGCTTCGGGCACAAGCCGAGCAGCTGATGTCCTATGTGGATGAAGAGCCCGAAGGCAGCCTCGCCGACATCGGCTTCTCGCTGGCCACCACGCGCGGCGCGTTCGACCGCCGGGCGGTGCTGATCGGCAGCCGGTCACCGCAGTTCGTCCGCGGTCTCGCGGCACTGGTCGACGAGGAGCAGGCGCGCGGGGTCGTCAGCGGCATCGCCACCGCGGGCGGACGCACGGCGTTCCTGTTCGCCGGCCAGGGTTCGCAGCGCGCGAAGATGGGCGCGCGGCTCGCCGAGCAGTACCCGGCGTTCGCGGCCGCGTACGACGAGGTCTGCGCGGAACTCGACCGGCACCTGGACCGCCCGATCCGCGACGTGATCGACGGCGGCGAGGGGCTCGACGAGACCCGCTACACCCAGCCCGCGCTGTTCGCGCTGGAGGTCGCGCTGTTCCGCCTGGTGCGGGCGTGGGGCGTCAAGCCGGACGTGCTCACCGGACACTCGATCGGCGAGATCGCCGCGGCTCACTGCGCCGGCGTGTTCTCCCTGGCCGACGCGGCGAAGCTGGTGGTCGCCCGGGGCGCGCTGATGCAGGCGCTGCCCTCGGGAGGAGCGATGGTGGCTGTCGAAGCGACGCCCGAAGCGGTGCTCGAAGCCGCGGGGGACAGCGTCGACATCGCCGCCGTCAACGGCCCGAGCGCGGTCGTCATCTCGGGCGCGGCCGACGCCGTCGCCGAGGTCGCGGCGAAGTTCGAGCGCACCAAGCAGCTTCGCGTCTCGCACGCGTTCCACTCCCGCCTGATGGACCCGATGCTCGAAGAGTTCCGCGCGGTGGCAACGGAGCTGACCTACGCGTCGCCGCGCGTTCCGGTGATCTCCACGGTCACCGGCGGGCCGGCCGAGCTGACCTCGCCGGAGTACTGGGTCCAGCAGGTCCGCGAGGGCGTCCGGTTCCTCGACGCGGTCACCCGCGCCGCGGCCGACGGCGTCACCCGCTTCCTGGAACTGGGCCCGGACACCACGCTCACCGCGATGACCGCGGGCTGCTTCGACGAGCGGCCCGACGTGCTGGCTTCGCTGCTGCACAAGGAGGACGACGAGGCGGTGGCCGCGCTGACCGGGGTCGCGCAGCTGCACGTCAGCGGCGTCGACGTCGACTGGTCCGTGATCTACGAGCCGACCGGCGCCCGGCCGGTCCCGGTGCCGACCTACCCGTTCCAGCGGCAGCGCTTCTGGCTGGAGAGCACCACCGGCGCCTCGAGCGAAGAGGACCACCCGCTGCTCGGGTCGGCGCTGGAACTGGCCGACGCCGACGGGCTGCTGTTCAGCGGACGGCTTTCCGCCGGCACGCACCCGTGGCTGGCCGACCACGTCGTCGGCGGCTCGATCCTGTTCCCCGGCACCGGCTTCGTCGAGATGGCGATCCGGGCCGGCGACGAGGCCGGCTGCCCACGCCTCGACGAGCTGACCCTGGAGTACCCGCTGGTCGTCCCCGAGCGGACCGGCGTCCGCGTCCAGTTCGCCCTCGGCGCGCCCGACGGCGGCGGTACCCGGACGTTCAGCGTGCACTCCCGGCCGGAAGGCGACAGCGCCGCCTGGACCCGGCACGCGACCGGCAAGCTCGCCAAGGCGGGCAAGGCCGGGAAGTTCGAGCTGACCGAGTGGCCGCCCGCCGGCGCCGAGCAGGTCCGGCTGGAGGGCACCTACGAGGAACTGGCCGCCGACGGGCTGGTCTACGGCCCCGCGTTCCGCGGGCTCGTCGCGGCCTGGAAGCGTGACGGCGAAGCGTTCGCCGAGATCCAGCTTCCGGCCGCGGTGTCCGATGTGGACCGGTACGGCATTCATCCCGCCGCGCTCGACGCCGCGTTGCACACCATCGGCGTCTCCGGGGCGGCCGGGGACGAACCGGCGCTGCCGTTCGCCTGGGAGGGTGTCCGGCTGCACGCCGTCGGCGCGACGACCCTGCGGGTCCACGTCCGCCCGGTGGGCTCCGGCGCGGTCTCGCTCGATGTCGCCGACGGCACCGGGGCTCCGGTCGCGTCGGTGGAATCCCTGCTGCTGCGCCCGATGTCCGCGGTTCCGCAGGCGGCGGCGACGGGCGGCGGGGACTCGCTGTTCCGCGTCGCCTGGGAGCAGACCGATCTTGACGCCGTCGCCGAGGTCACCGACTGGACCGTGCTGGGCCCGGACGCCTTCGGCCTCACCGAAGCGCTCGGCGCGGCCCAGGTCGACGCGGTGTCCGACGCGACCGGTCCGGCCGTGCTGCCCGCGGGCGGCACGGACGACGTCCACGCCGAACTGCACCGCGTGCTCGGCCTGCTGCAGAACTGGCTGGCCGGATCCGGGGAGTCGCTGATCGTCGTGACCCGCGGGGCCGTGGCGGCCGAGGCGGGGGAGAACCCCGACCCGGTCGGCGCCGCGGTGGCGGGCCTGGTCCGCTCGGCGCAGGCCGAGCACCCGGGCCGGATCACCCTCGTCGACCTCGGCGCGGGCACCCCGGCGGGCCGGACGCTCGCCACGGTGGCGGCCTCCGACGAGCCGCAGGTGGCGCTGCGGGCCGGTGCGGTGCTGGTGCCGCGGCTGGCCAAGGCGGCCGACGCGGCGGCCGCGCCGGTCTGGGACGCCGAAGGGACGGTGCTCGTCACCGGCGCGACCGGTGCGCTCGGCTCGGCCGTGGCGCGGCACCTGGTGACCGAACACGGCGTGAAGAACCTGCTGCTCACCAGCCGCCGCGGGGCCGACGCCCCGGGCGCGGCCGAGCTGCGGGACGAGCTGGCTTCGGCGGGCGCCGATGTCACCCTGGCCGCGTGCGACGTGGCCGATCGCGATGCCGTTTCGGCCCTGCTGGCTTCCGTTCCGGCCGAAGCGCCGCTGCGGGCGGTGGTGCACGCCGCCGGCGTCCTCGACGACGGCGTGCTGACGTCGCTGACGCCGGACCGGCTCGACACCGTGCTGCGCCCGAAGGCCGACGCGGCCCAGGCGTTGCACGAGCTGACTCGCGAACTCGACCTGACGGCGTTCGTGCTGTTCTCCTCGGCCGCCGGGGTGCTAGGCGCGCCGGGGCAGGGCAGTTACGCCGCGGCCAACGCGTTCCTGGACGCCCTCGCCGCCCGGCGCCGGGCCGAAGGCCTCGCCGGCACCTCGCTGGCGTGGGGCCTGTGGGCCGGCGGCATGGGCGAGGCACTGGAGGACGCGGACGCGCACCGGATCGGCGAGACCGGCATCACCGCACTGTCCACCGAGGACGGTCTGCGGCTGCTGGACGCGACGGCGGGTGCGGCGGAGGCGCTGCTGGTGCCGATCGCGCTGGACACCCGGGTGCTGACGTCGTCCGGTGACGACGACCTCCCGGCCGTCCTGCGCGGCCTGGCCGGCACTCCCGGCCGCCGCGCGGCGCAGGACGCGGCCGAGGACACCGAGTCGCTGGCGAAGAAGCTGGCCGGGCTGCCGGTGAACAAGCGCGTCCCCTTCGTGCTCACCCTGGTGCGCACGCACGCGGCCGCGTTGCTCGGCTACGCGGGACCGGAGGCGGTGGAGCCGGACCGCTCGTTCAACGAGGTCGGCTTCGACTCGTTGTCCGCCACCGGGTTCCGCAACAAGCTCAGCCTCGTCACCGGCATGAAGCTGCCGGTGAGCCTGATCTTCGACTACCCGACCCCGCGGATCCTCGCCGAGCACCTGGCCGGCGAACTGGCGCCGGCCGAAGCCGAGGCCGCGCCCGAAGCCGTCACCGAGCTGGGGGTCCGGGAGGCGCTGGCGGGCATCCCGCTGGAGAAGCTGCGCTCCGCCGGGCTCCTGGCGGGCCTGCTGGAGCTGGCGGGCGTGCGCCTGCCCGAGGACACCGTCGAACCCGAAGCCGTCGAGGAGGCGACGATCGACGACCTCGACGCCGACGCCCTGATCAGCATGGCGATCGGCGGTGGTGACGACGACTAGTAAATTCCGTGTGAGGCGACGCATCTTTCATAGCGAAAGTGACGTGTCGGGGTGGGGAGTGTCCGGTGGTCCACCCCTAAACCGGCCCGACCCGGCCATTATTGCCGCCGCCGAACCGGCTGTGGCCCACTGGAACCGACAGTTTCCCGTGCATCACCACGATCTTGACCCGAACGAGGAGAGGTAACCGATGGTCGCCGGCTACGCAATCGAAGCACGGGGGCTGCGCAAGTCCTATGGCGACGTGGACGTCCTGGAAAGCGTCGACCTGAACGTGCGGCGCGGCACGATGTTCGCGCTGCTCGGTCCCAACGGCGCCGGGAAGACCACGACGGTGCGGATCCTGAGCACCCTCCTGGAAGCCGACGGCGGCACCGTGACGATCAACGGTCACGATCTCGCCGGGCCCAAGCGGAAGGTGCGCGAGCAGATCGGCCTGACCGGGCAGGACACGGCGGTCGACGAGCTGCTCACCGGCCGCGAGAACCTGGAGATGATGGCCCGGCTGTTCCACCTGACCACGGCCGAGGCGAAGGCCCGCGCCACCGAGCTGCTCGCGCAGTTCGACCTGACCGACGCCGCCGGCCGCCAGGTCAAGACCTACTCCGGCGGCATGCGCCGCCGGCTCGACCTGGCGATCAGCCTGATCACGTCGCCGCCGGTGCTGTTCCTCGACGAGCCCACCACCGGTCTCGACCCGCGCAGCCGCTCGGCCATGTGGGACGCGATCCGCGAACTGCTCGACGGCGGCACCACGATCCTGCTCACCACGCAGTACCTCGAGGAGGCCGACCAGCTGGCCGACCGGATCGCGGTGATCGACAAGGGCCGCGTCGTCGCCGAGGGCACGGCGGCCGAGCTGAAGCGCACGGTGGGGACCGAGCGGCTGAAGCTCGCCTTCGCCACCGCCGCCGAGGCGGCGCGCGCCCACGGCGTGACCGGCGGTGTGCTGCTCGACGACACGGTCAGCGTCGCCATCGACGAGCCCGGCCAGGTCCGGCGAGTGCTCAACCAGGTCGCGGACGCGGGCCTCGAGACCACCGGGCTCGAGCTGTCCGAACCGACCCTGGACGACGTTTTCCACAGCCTTACCGGAACCGCGGGAGAGAAGCGATGACCCAGACCCTGTCCAGGGAGCTCGAGGGGGAGCAGATCCCCGACGCTCCGAGCCGTTCTTCGTTCGCTTTGGCGCTGTCCGACTGCCGGGTGCTGGTCGCGCGCAACGTCAAGCACATCGCCCGCAACCCGGAGATGCTGATCCAGGCGGTCTCGCTGCCGATCGTGCTCCTGCTGCTGTTCCGCTTCATGTTCGGCGGCGCGATCACTGTTCCCGGCATGGCCTACATCGACTACCTGGTGCCCGGCCTGGTGGCCGTGAGCGTGGGCTTCAACTCCACGACCACCGTGGTCGGGGTGGCCTCGGACCTCACCCAGGGCCTGGTGGAGCGGTTCCGCTCGATGCCCATGGTGGGCTCGGCCGTGCTCGTGGGCCACGTCGTCGCGGGCGTGCTGCGCAGCCTGCTGTCGCTGGTGGTGATGGTCGCGGGCGGCCTGGCCGTCGGGTTCCGCCCGGCGGGCGGGGTGCTCGGCTGGCTCGGGGCGATCGGCCTGCTGACGCTGTTCGCGACCGGCGTGTTCTGGCTCGCCACGCTGCTGGGCTCGATCGCCAAGACCGTCGAGGGCGCGGGCGGCCTCGGCATGATCCTGGTCTTCGTCCCCTACGCCACCAGCGCGCTGGTGCCCACGGCGTCGATGCCGTCGGTGCTGCGGGTGGTCGTCGAAAACCAGCCGGTGACCGTGCTCATCGACGCGGTCCGCGCGCTGATGAACGGCACGGCGCCGGGCTCGGACGCCTGGCTCGCGCTGGCCTGGTGGGCCGGCATCACCGTCCTGGCCGCGTACTTCGCGGTCCGGAAGTTCCAGCAGCGCTCCCAAGGCTGAGCACGTCCGCACCGAAGGCGGTCCGCGTTCCGCGCGGGCCGCCTTTTCGCGCGCGCCGGACGCAAGGTCGACTTTAGGTCGGTCGGGCACTCTGCGTGGAGAACATCCGAGCAATCCGTGAAGTGAGGTGGCCAGATGCCGACCCACATCGTCGAGAAGCCGGCCGGGACCCTCGACGCCTGGTCCGCACCGCTGGCCGGCGATCCGGCCGGCGCCGCGGCGTTCCTCGCCGAGATCGCCGACCGGGTCGCCCGCCACTCCGGCGTGCTCGTCCCGGGCGGCGGCCCGGTGGCGGACGCGCTCGGGACGCTGGGGTACGCCGTCTCGGTGGCCGGCTTCGACAGCCTGCCCGCCACGCGCTTCGACGTCGTCTACGCGGGTTCGGACGTCCTCTCGCGGTTCCTCGTGCAGCGAGAGCAGGTCGGCTTCGTCCGCCGCCTCGCGGCGCGGCTGCGCCCCGGGGGCGCGCTGGTCGTCCAGGGGTATCACCCGGACCCGGTCGGCTGGGCGGCTCACCCGCTCGTCACCGGGCACGACTGCGCCCGCCAGACGCTGTTCCTGGCCGGCGCCCGCGTGCCTGTGCGCTACGTGTGGCCCGCGGAACTGGACCTCATGGCCGAGCTGGCCGAACTGGCGCTCGACAGTCGCTGGGGCGGCTGGTACGGCGAGCCCGCGGTGTGCGGCGGACCGGTCGTCTCGCTCTACCGGAGCTGAAACGGCTGCGGCCCGGTCCCCGCTTGTGGCGGTGGACCGGGCCGCTGAGGCCGGACGCGGGCCGGGTCAGACCGCGTCGGACATTTCGCCGACCAGGATGCTGTGGTGCAGCTTCCGCAGCGAACTGCCGGGCTCGATGCCCAGCTGCTGGACCAGGTGGTGCCGGGCGGAGGCGAAGGTCTCCAGCGCCTCGGCACGGCGGTTCGACCGCAGCAGGGCGGTCATCAAGAACTCGTAGAACGTCTCGCGCAGCGTGTGCTCCTTCGCCAGCGCGGAAAGCTGCCCGACGACCTCGCGGTGCCGTCCGATCAGCAGCTCGGTCTCCATCAGCAGTTCCAGGCACTCCAGCCGGCTCTCCTCCAGTAGAGCGGCATAGGCCTGGACGTCGGGCGAGTCGATGAAGCTGCCGAACACGTCGCCGCGCCACAGGTTCGCGGCCTCGCGCAGGACCTTCGCGGCTTCCTTGTAGCTGCGGTCCCAGTACAGGGCCCGGCCGTGCTGGTAGAGGCGGGTGAAGCGGTCGGCGTCCAGCTCGTCGATCCCGACGTGCAGCGAATAGCCGCGCGGGCTGGTCACGACGGGGCTGTCCGCGTCGTCACCCGTGCCGCGCAGCAGCTTGCGCAGCTGCGAGACGTAGACGTAAAGGGCGGCGCTGGCCCGTGCGGGTGGGTTCTCGCCCCAGAGCTCGCCGATCAGGTGCTCGGTGGTCGCCACCTGGTTGCGCTTGGCCAGCAGGACGGCGAGCAGCGTCTCGATCTTGCGTGCGCGAGGGGCGCTGACGCCGGGCTCTCCGCCGACCCTCAGTTGCCCGAGTATCTCGTAGTACATTCCAGTGCCCTCCGGAGTCCGCGTCGATCGGGACTGCCCGGCCCGGCGCCCCCAGTGTGTCCAGCGCCCGTTTGCCCGGTCCCACGTCAGCAGCGTACTAAACCGACCTCCCGGTTTTCAAGACAAAACCGGGAGGTCGGTCTGATTTTCTGCTGCGGAGCGGTGAAACCACTTGTAGTGGCCACTTTTCGGGCGGAAGCAATTGTAAACCGGGCGGTTGGTACGTTATGGTCAGGCATGAGGCGCGGGACCCTGCGCCCAACCGGGCCGAGCGGAGGGGACCGACGGTGACCAAGCAGGCACGCTCGGAGCACACGCGGCGCCTGTTGCTGGAAGCCGCGGCCGAGCTGCTGCACCAGGACGGCTACGCGGCCACCAGCATGGTGGGCATCTCGCAGGCGGCGGGGGTCACCAAGGGCGGCCTGTACTTCCACTTCTCCTCCAAGGACGAGATCTGTGACGAAGTGCAGGTCGCCGCCGTGACGGTGCTGCGCGAGCACGTGAGCAGGCAGCTCGTCGTCCCGCGGCCGGCCCTGCGGCGCCTCGCCGAGCTCAGCCGCGCCCTCATGAGCTGGCTCGACACCGACCCCAAGGTCGGCGCCAGCTTCCGCATGGCACGCGAGATGGGTTCGGCGGACGAGCGGTTCGTGGTGTTCTCCCGCGCCTGGCTGGCCCAGGTCCACCAGCACGTCGCCGACGCGTTCGCCGACGGCGAACTCAGCGTCGACGTGCCGCTCGAGACCGCGGAACTGCTGGTGGTGGTCACGTGTGTCGGCCTCGAATCCGTGGTGTCCAGCCGGATCGTCGTGCCGGAGACCGACCTTGCCACAACGCTGGCGAAGCTGTGGCGGCTGATCGAGCTGGCCGAGCGGTCGCCGCGGAGTTCGGTTGCCCGCGGCGCGGGTGGATGAGAACGGGTGGCCGGGCGAGCCGCGGTGGTCGAGTGAGCCGGCCGCCGTGGAGGTCGGTTGCTCGCGGCGCGGGTGAATGAGCACGAGCGGATGCCGTTCCCGGTGGCAGCCTCCGCGGTGCGAAGACAAGAAACGGGCGGTCCGGCGTTGCCGCCGGACCGCCCGTTTCCCACGTTTCTCAAGCCGTGACGGGCTCCATCGCGTGGTTCGTGCCCATCGGGTTGAACCGGTGCAGGCGGCGGGGCGGCACCACGGAGTTCAGGATCGTGGTCCACATGAACGTGACCCGCTCCAGCAGGTCCGCCCGCCCGGTCAGCACCTGCGAACTCAGCTGGATCCCGGTGAACGAGGCCACCACGAACTGCGCCAGATCGTGGGCGTTGACGTCCTTGCGCAGGTCGCCCGCTGCCTTCGCCGCGAGCAGGCAGCCGTGGATCGTGTCGATCCACTGCTTGTACACGTTGCCCGCCGGCGTGACGAACGAGCCGTGCTCGATGACGAGCCGGATACTGGCCCGTACCCGGACGTTGGACCGCAGGCTGGCCGCCATCCCCTGGGTGAGGTCGATGACCGTCTGCAGCCCCGGATTCTCGATCGCCGCCAGGGGTTCCCAGACCGTGAACTGCTCGTCGATGAGCGCGTCGGCCAGATCTTCCTTGGACTTGAAGTGGAAGTACAGCGCGCCCTTTGTGACACCCGCTTCGGCGAGGATGTCCGACAGGCTCGCACCGAGGAAGCCGACCGCGTCGAACCGGGAGGCCGCGGCCTCGAGGATCGCGGTCCGTGTCTGCTCCGCACGCACTTGGCGAGCCAATTCAGCTCCTCTCACCGGCCGCCGGAGGTGGTCCACAGCGGACCACTTCGGCGGCATCGCCGGATGTGTCAATGGGCCAGTGTACGTCGGGCGGTCCGGGAAATCCAGTGAAAAAAACCGCTCGGTTGGTATGGTTTTCGCACGCCGAGTGAGCTACAAATGTTACGGGGGAGTGCTGGGGTACTGGGGTACTGGGGTAGCTCATTCTGGGAGGACCGTCATGGTCAGCACGGTGATTCAAGGTTCTGTGCGCGAAATACCCGAAACCAAGATCGACGGAAGGCCGGCGACGCAAACAGTCGACTTCCAGCAGACGATCCCGCGGAGCCTCGTGCACCGCGCGGCCGTCTCGGAAGTCTTCGTCACCGACCTGAACATCCTCGGCGAAGGCCGGTTCGAAGTCGGCGCGCAGTGGCCGCGCCGGCACAGCTTCTTCGGGCCGAGGACGCCCGCGTTCCACGACCCGATGCTCTACGCGGAGACGATCCGCCAGGCGGTGCTGCTGATCGCGCACCGGGCGTACGGCATCCCGACCAGCCACAGCTTCCTGTCCGACCACAAGGTTTACTCGGTCGACGAGGCGGGGCTGGAAACGCTCGGGCGCCCGGTCGACGTGGTCCTGCGGGTCAGCGCGCACGAGGTCGAGTACCGGGGCAAGAACGTCGGTGGCATGCGGCTGGACTTCGAATGTTTCCGCGACGGTCACCTGATCGGTACCGCTTCGGAGCGCTGGCGCTGCGTCTCCCCGGCGGTCTACCGCCGGGTCCGGGGCGACCACTTCGCGGCGACACCGTTCCAGGCGGCGGTCCTGCCCGCGGTCGCGCCGGCCTTGGTCGGCCGCGACCGTGCCGAGGACGTGCTGGTGGCGGCGACGCCGACGGACGGCACCTGGTCGCTGCGCTGCGACCCGGACCACGCGGTGCTCTTCGACCACGCGGTCGACCACGTGCCGGGCATGGCGCTCATCGAAGGCGCGCGGCAGGCCGCCCTGCTGGCGGTCGGCGACCCGTACGCCATCCCCGGGCGCGCGGAGTTCCGGTTCGACACCTACGTGGAGTTCGACTCCGACTGCCGGCTGGTGGCCGAAGCGGACGTCACCGGACCGGGCCGCCTGCGGACGGTCCGGATCGACATCCGGCAGAAGGGTGCCACGGCCGCGCACGGCACGCTGGGGATGCGTTTGTCATGAGTGCCGGGGAGCCGACGGTCGGCGGGACGGACATCCTGGTGACCGGCGCGACCGGCTTCGTCGGCACCGCGGTGCTGCGCGAGCTGGTCGCGCGAGGCATGGGCACCCGGGTCCGCGTCCTCGTCCGGGGCCTGGTACCGGCGTGGATGACGGACGCGGGCGTGACGACGTGGCGCGGTGACCTCACCGACGCGCCGAGTCTCGCCGGGCTGTGCGCCGGGATCACCACGCTGGTGCACCTCGCGTCGCAGGTCGGCGGGGAACCCGCACTGTGCACGGCCGTCAACGAGGACGGCACGGCGAAGATCCTCGCCGAAGCCCGCAGCGCGGGTACCACGGGCGTGCTGTACCTCAGCACGTGCGCGGTCTACCGCGACGGCGTCCACCGGGGTGCGGCGGAGCCGGGGGGCGGGTCCGGGCTGGTGACGGAGCCGGCGTCGGCGACCAGCCGCAGCAGGCTGGCGGGCGAGCGGCTGGTGCTGGCCGCCGGCGGCGTCGTGCTGCGGCCGCACCTGGTCCACGGCACCGGCGACCGGCACGTGGTGCCGGCGCTGGCCCGCTGGGTCCGGGCGGTCCCGTCGTGGGCGGCGGGCGGCGCGGCGTGCGCGTCGCTGGTGGCGGTGGCCGACCTGGCCGCGGCGATCGCGGTGCTGGCGCTGACGCCCCGGGCCGAGCGGGCGGGGGAGGTCTTCCACGTGGCCGACCCGCGCCCGGTCCCGGTGCGCCAGCTGATCACCGCGATGTGCGGGCTGCTCGGCATGCCGCTGCCGGTCGGGGACCTGCCGCTCGACGAGCACCGCGCCCGCACGCGCGCGGCCATGCCGTCGTTGAGCGACCACCAGTACTCCCTGCTCACACAGGATCACTGGTACGAGAGCAGCCGCATCTGGAAACTCACCGGCGTCTCACCGGGTCCGGGCTTCGCCCGGCGCTTGGAGGAGGCGGCGGACTGGTATCGCGAGTCACTGGGGATCCCGGAACCGGTCGGCTGAGCCGGATCGCGGGAGGGGCGACATGCTCTGAAGGCCACCTACAGGTACGAAAGTGGCTTTGACCTGGCAATTCACTACTGATCATCTGACAGCCGTGTGACAGACGTCCCGAACGAACGGCCCCCCGACCAGCGATGGAAGGGGGGCCGTTCTCATGCGGCAACGACGATCAGGCAACGGCTAGCTCTCCAGTTCGGCCAGTGCCCGCCGACGTCCGGCCCATTCGGCATCGCGCCATGACTCGGGCATCATCGCGATGGCTTCACGAGCTAGCCGCGCTGCGCCGGAGTGGTCGCCGAGCGCGTGCAGCACGAACGCCCGTTGACCGTGGAAGAACGATGGCACGTACCAGTACCCCGAATCGGGCAGCTCGTCCGCCGGGGGTAGATGCTCTGACAACCGATCAGCCTCGCGCAACCGTGCTAGCGCTTCGGTCCGGCTCCCATCGCGTGCCAGGACTTCCGCACGCTGAAAGGTGACGTACGTCCTTAGCCCGATGTTCACGCGGTCATCTCGCGCGGCCGCTTCGTTCAGTGCGTCGGCCGACCGAAGATCGTTACGCCGTAGGTTTCGATAGGCCGCGAAGCTCAACGCGGTTGACAACCGTGTCGGGTCGTCCGCTTCGAGTGCGAGCACGCTTGCCCGATCAAGGTATCGGCGGGATTCGTCCCACCGTTGGAGCGGGATGTTCAACCACCCTTGGTACTGCTCCAGTTCGGAGAGCAGGCCAACCGCTTTCGGACGGACGTTCCCGCGCGCGTTGTCGGCAAGCTGTGTCGCTAGGGCAGCCTGGGCACGAACGGTCGGCAGGACTTCGGCGGCCCCGGCCGCATCCTCTAACCGCCGGACGCTGGCCAGCACCTGCGCCACGGCATCGATAGCCGCCGAATCGGTCGCTAGGCGGCCTGACGCGGCTTGTGCGACCCGGTCAGCGTCGGGCGGCCGCAGGAACCCCAGGTCGCACTCCGAGGCGTCCAGCACGGCGCACAGAGCCGCCCGGATGATCGGGCCTGGCCGCTTGACTACGCCCCGTTCGATCTTGCCCAAGTGCACGGCATCGAACGGGTGAGAGCGTCCCTTTTCGTCGTGCCGCTCGATCCACTGAGCGACCAAGGCGGCCAGCTCGGTACGCCCCATCGGGGTGCCCGGGTACCGGCGCGACGACATGGCCTCGCGGGCGAGGCGTAGCCGATCGTTCGGGACCAGGTCAGGCATGCGACCAGCCTATATCTTCCTGCGTCTTCCTAGCTCTCTTCCCTACCGTGTGTGTTCGTTAGCGACGACGCTAAGTGATGTGACCGATCTTGTTCCGCCCGCCGACGAGCCGCAGCCGACGACGGCCGACGACGAGCCATTTCGCCCGCTGTCGGAGATGACGGACGACGAGTGGCGAGCCGCGCAAGCGGAGGTTCAGCGGCATTGGCCGAAGCAGAGCCGGTACCCATCGTGACGGCCGTGATCTACCTCGACACTGAGGCACTCCACCCCGTGATCGATGGCGAATGGCACCGGACCCGGCTGACCGGCATCCCGAAGCCGGGTCAGGGCATCACGATGCTGTGCGGCGAAACGGCATCCGCTGCGTTCGAGCCCCTGGAGCAGCGCCGCGCGCACGGGGTGCCGACATCGTGCCCCCGTTTGCGATGCGATCCACCGGCGGGAGCGCGGTATCCCGCAGCAGCACACCCGGCAGAGCCGCTGATCTCCCGGCCGATGCGCCTCGCCCTCCACTTGGCGCGTCGGCCGGGTTCCACTTGTGCGCGAGCTGCGCGGACGGGCTAGTCGCGTGGTGCGGACGTTGGCATCTCATGCCCGCGCTGGCTTGGTATCCTGGACGCCTAGCTCTGACATGACGCGGTACGGCTTCGCGAGGCATGGCCCGGCACGGCGAGGGTCCAATCAGACCCATCGACTGCCCTAGGGAGCCATGCAAGAAATGAGCAATCAGAAGATCATCGAAGATCGCGCCCGGCGACGCGCCCGCCGTCTCGGACTGCGGATCACCAAGTACCGCAACGGGTTCATGGTCGTCGACGCGGACACCAACGGTGTGGTGGCTGGTAGCCAGCCCTTCCCGTACGCCCTCAATCTGGACGACGTGAACGAAGTGCTTGTGACGTACGCCCGGATCGACTGAGGCGGACGCCGCCAGCGAATGACGATTGAACACGGGTCCCGCGCCCGGCTACGGCATGGATAGAAGATCGCGGGACCCGTGCGTCCCAACCGGCAAGCCTGATTACGCTGACTTGTCGAGCATTCGGAAAGCGGCATCGTTAACGCTGTCTGCGCCAACACGTCGCATTAACCACCAGCCACGCTGGCCGGAAGGCCTACGGTTTGCACCGAACAAATGGGGGACCAATTCCACAGTGGATCCAATCCGGTCCGCGATAACATAGTTCGAAAAGTCGCCGTAAACAGCCAAATAGTCGTGGGTAGTGCCGGCCGCGATTGTGCTATCCATATAGCTGGCCTCGTTAGCAATCTTGGAAAGCAGAATCGGCGGATTGCCTTCGATCATTGGAGTGGTCAGACCAGTTCCGGCAATGATCGACCGCCCGCGATTAAGTGAGACCAAGTGCATAATCCATTGGGCGTTAGGCTGAAAACGAGGTCCGAGCGCCTCTTGCGTGGATGTGAAGTCGACGGCGTCCAATGTGCCACCGGTCAAGCTGACGACCGAAGCGGTGCCGACAAGCGCGGTCACAATGCCGAACGGCTGGGCGCTACCGGTGCCGAGGATGAACGCCTGTGAATCGACCTGGTCAGCGGCATCGAAAAGTAAGCTAGTGACTTCGGCGGCGCCGTTGGCCATATCGTCGTATGATTCGACGCTCACTGGAACGAAAGCCGATTGCTTGTACACGTTGATCGAAGGCTGCGCCAGGGTCGGAGCATTATCCGAATTTTCTGCCGCTTCTGCGAGCCAGCCAGCCGTGATACCGGCGCTGCTAACACCGTTCCAAACATCCCCCGTGGCCACCACCGTGCGGGCAATCTGCCGCAGCGGGTTAGTCGAGCCATCCGACGTGAGAATCACCGTAGGGTCCAGCTGAAAGGGAATGAGGTATCCACCGGAAGCATCGGTCAACGACATAGCGCGAGCAAGCGACTGGGTACGCTGGAACGCGTTCAGCTCGTCACCGGTGAATTCGCGGTTACCGTTCATCGGGTCAACGGCAAGCTTGCTAAAGGCGCGCATGTATGCCGGGTCCGAAGTGGCGATAGACCATGCGGCAATCTTGTTCAGGCTTCCACCCTGCTCGGAATCAAGTGCGCGGGTGATCCGGTCGCGCCCACCATCCGGCGCGTGAGCGGTTCGCTCGATAGCCGTGCGGGCGCGGCCCCGCAGCTCAGCCACGGTGTCATGAGATCCGCCGTATGCCGGTGCGGCGATGCTTTCCCGCCAGGGGTCACCCCGTTGCACAAGGGTTCCGCCCCATCGATCACGCGCGTTGTCATTGTCCGATGGGGTGCCGTCTTCGACGTGACCCTTGGCGTATGAATCTTTAAGAATGACGCGTTGCAATTCGATTGACGCGGTTCGCAGTTCTTGATAGCGAATGCCCTGCGGCTCTGTCAATTCGTTAAATCGATCCAGCCGACGGATCTCGGCGTCGATTTCACGTTGCTTCCGTAGCGTCTCGGTCATATCCATTTGCTTTTACCCAACAGGATTGGTGCGCAACAATGGCGCAATGAATGGGTTTCCTGTCGAGTAGCGGCCCCTGGCCACTTGCTCGAACCGTCGGGCGACACCTGTGGCCGACCGACTCAAAAACCGGCGACCCTGGCCGACCGGCTAAGAGCGACTGTAACGGTTTTTCGGGGCCGGGGCATCCCTCGGGGCTACCATCGCCGCAAAAGCCGCGAGCTGGGACACTGGGAGGTCGAAATGAAGGTCGAGCGCGTCGGGGCTACAAATGGTCGGGGACGTTCAGCGATTCGGAGTAGCTCAACACGCGATAGGTGACCTCGGCGTCCACCGCACAGGCGACCGCGCCATAAAAAATCCTGGTTATCCTGTTCTCTTCCGGATTGACGCTGGCCAGATAGCATTCGTTTTTGATTTCGTGCAGTTGGTTTTCGTCGAGCTCGCGCAAGTCGAGTTCTGGTCCGATGCGATTTAGCATTTGGTTATTGCCTTTCAAAAAAAATTGAATGAGCAAGGTTTGAGCAGTGTTAACAGCGATACAAGGCAAGGGCACGGGTGCCGGTGTTGACCATCGGTGATCACGATTGGCCCCCACCCCCCTAGCTCTAACCCTCCGGCGCATCGGGAGTAAGTACGACGATTTGTATCGGGTCCGGTCGCCGTATTGATCTTCACCGTTCACGGCTCATGAGCCACGCGGCACTTGAGGTCACGGCAGTCACGGCGGTTACGGCACTTTGGACAGGTGGGCGATCACCAGCCTTAATCGGTCTCTTCGCTCGACCTGGTCGGGGCATCTGCCAGGTCCTGGCTGTCCGCCTCGCCGGTCGTGACGCCGGGCAGGGCGAGAGTGCCGTTACTGCCGTGACCGCCGTAACCCGGCAGGTAGCGGGCCCACGCGTCGCCGAGTCCGGTCACGCCGGTTGCCCGGTAGCCCTTCGAGCCGATGCCGTTGATCTTGACCGTGGTCGGTCGGACTCCGTACCCGCGCAACAGGTCGGACAGCTTGCGCGCGTTGAGCGGGGCACGGTTCAGGTCAGCCCACGGTGACAGCTCCAGCTTCCACAGCCCGGCGAGGACGTCCGTCGTGGTCATCTTCTCGGCGCCGTCGAACACGGTTAGGAGGTCAGTAAGAAGACGGATGCCAAGGCTCGGCGTGGCGTCCATGGCTTCGGCTACCAAGGCGACCGCGGCGCGACGGGAACGATCCGGCCACGAGCCACCCGCTTGGTCCGCAACCGCGATGAGTGGTTCCCAGATATCGGCCGGTCGATCGGTGATGCTTTCCGGCATGATCGGCCATTCGCCGTCGATGCTGATGGTGTCGGCCCATGCGGCCAATTCATCCCGTATCGCCGTTCCTTGCGGTTCATGCATTCGCCGCCGGAATGGTTCGACCTGTTCGCCGGGCGCTCGTCGCCGCATCCTGACGATCACCGACCGCGTCAAAATGGTGTCCGGCAACGAACCCAGCCCGGCGAGCGCGACCGCGCAATATGCAGGGATATCTTCTGTCACGACCGTTTTTCCAACAACCCTGCTTCGGCCGGCGATCGCACCGCGACGATAGCCAGCGTTGAGCAAGCCGCGAATTTCTTCGTTGCCTCTCGCAGCAGGGCCGAACACCGTATCGATCTCGTCGTAGAGAATGGTCGGACTGTCGTTTCCCACCTTGCGAAACAGGTATGACGGCGACATGTTAATCGCGATGATCGGATTCGGCACCAGAAGCTCCGATACCTCCAGCGCGCGAGTCTTGCCAGATGCTGGTTCGGGCGACAGGAACGCGATCCGCGCTGTGGTCTCCCACTCGTCCATTAGGTGCGTATGAGCGATCCACAGCGCGTGCGCGATCTGAGCTGCATCGCTTGGATATGCGACGAACCGTCCGAGGAAGTCGTACACGCGGTCAAGAATCGCGACCCCGTCGCCGTTGCCGTGAACCGTTCCGTCGTGATCCAGCCAGGCGCCGCTGGCGGGGTAGTCGTTTCCGTACGGAATCGCGGTCATCGACCGTACCCCCGCTGCATGATCCACTTAGCGCCGGGGTGGTCGGCCCACGAAGCGACGTCCGCCGCCGACGCAGCAGCACGCGTGCGAATCTGCTCGGGCGTCAGCGGGACAGTGGTAGCTACGTCCCGTCGACGCCGCAGTTCGGCGTACGTGGGCGTTGTCGCGACCTTCAGCCAGTTCGCGGCTTCGTTGATCGCGGCGGACGTCTCGCGGGCCTGGCGCCGCTGATACCACTCATACCATTCAGAAAGCAACTCGGCGACATGCAGCGAGCTATTAAGCGCACGCCACATCATCGCGTCATGCAAGAGGGAGTCCAAGGGGGTGAGCGCGGGCTCGGTCGGCCCACCACTGGACGGTGGCGGCGCGTCGGCCCGTGCGCTAGAATCGGGTTTGTTCATAGCGGACGCCTTTCAGGGAAGCCGCCTTTGCTGCATGACATCCAGCAAGGGCGGTTTTCTTACGGGTCAGTTCATTCAAGCTTTATGGGGTCAGCAAGGCGCGGAGACGTTCCGCCTGCTCGGGAGTGAGCGGTGGAACTGCGGCAACAACTCGCTTGAGATACTGCTCAGCCTTGGCAACCCTGAGGTCCCGTTGAAGATCCGCCGTGTCAGCATCAGGATGGTGACGCGTGACAACGGCCAAACGGGCGCGAGCACTGAAGACGGATGAAGCCATAATGAATTCCCGTCACTGCGGTCAGAAGGCGAAAGGCCTCGACGGTCGCGGGTCGTGCCCGGAGTGTGAATGGGGTCCGGCTCGCGCTTCTCCTTCGACACTACTTCGGGTGTCTAGTGTCCGACCGTTCGCCAATGGGTAAGAAGCAGGAAGAAGTCGTAAGAAGTAGGAAGATGTAGGAATACGCAGCATTCAGGCGTTACGCAACCGTTACTACGCGGTTGTCGGCACATCCAGGTGTACTGTTGCTGTTATGGCACCAACTAGGGAAACGATCAAGGGGCCGGTCAGGGACCAGGTGGCGGCCAACGTCCGGGCTCGCCGGGAGCGGTTGCGGCTATCGTTGGCCGACGTTGCTGCGCTATTGACGCAGCTAGGGCACCCTATGGGCCGTCATGCCGTGTTGCGGATCGAGACCGGCGCGCGAGCTGCCAGCGTCGATGATCTTGTCGCCCTGGCCTTGGCGCTGGACTGCTCGCCGCTCGCCCTGCTACTGCCGTCAGAGGACCCGGGCGAACCGGTGAAGATCACGAGTAGGGCAGCCCTGGAGTACGCCGACGCGTGGCATTGGGCACGAGGAAAGGGAACGAGTAGACCGAAGATTCTCACGGAGAGGAAAGGATAAGACAATGGCATGGGTAATTCCGCAAAGACCGGAGAGGGACGAGAATGGCAACTTGCGCAAACGCTATTGCGCGGGTTACGCGGTTGGCAAAGGCGCGAACCGGCAACGTCGGTCCGTCAAGAACCCCGACGGGTCGAACGTGATCTACTACAACAAGCGTGAGGCCCTGCGGGTTGCGAACGCGGAGGAACGGCGCGCACGTGGCGCGGCTCCCACTTCGCTCAACACGGAAGCAACCACGCTGTTCCGGGTGTGGTGGGAGCGCAATTACGATGGCAACCGCCATCCGGGCAGCGATGGCGACGCACAAGAACAGACAATGATGCGCGTGCACATTCTCCCGCGATGGGGCGAATCGCCGTTGAACGAGATCACCGAAGACGACATTAAGGACTGGATCAAAGAGACGCTCGCGCCCAAGTTTTCGGCATCGTACACGGAAAAACTCTACTACTTGCTCAAGGTTTGGGTAAAACTAGCAGTCGACAAGCGCGTTTTGACCATTGCGCCGTATAGCGCGGACATGGGTTTGCCGAAAATCCGCAAACAGGAACGCCCCTACTTCGAGGATTCCGACATTGCCGCGCTGAAGGCGAAAGGGTTCCGCGAGGACTACATGGACGTCGTGGAATTCTGCTACGAAACGGGTGTGCGCCCGTCCGAAGCAACCGGCCTACACGTTGCCATGCTCCGGCTCGACAAGGGTTTCATGGTTACCCGTGACGTGCTCGTGCCCGGTAAGCGACTCATCCGTGAATCTCCGAAAGATGGGGAGTCGCGCAGGGTTCCGTTGACCGACCGAGCAATCGAGATCGCGCGCCAGCACATCGGCGACCGCGACGTGACGGCCGGATGCGGCATGGTCCATCTGGTCGGCGAGAACCTACGCGAGACGGCGTGCACGGGTGGCGAGCTGGTGTTCCGCAACCGTACCGGCGGCATCATCGCGGCACGGTCGATTACGACGGCCCTACGGCTGTTCTGCAAGGCGAACGGCTTGCCGTACAAGAGCGCGTACGCCACCCGGCGCGGCTGGTCTACATGGACGGCTGACGGCGGACTCGACTCCGAGTTTCGGCGCAAGACCATGGGTCACAGCAAGGACTCCCAGACGGACGGCTACCGCCAGGTGACCCCACAGATGCGTGAACGGCTCCAGGAAGCACGCGAGGCATCACGGTCATTGAGCGCTGGTCAAGCCGTATCCGAGCGTCTGACAGATCGTGTGACACTCGTCCCGAGGAAGACTACGGAGGAAGCCGGAATCCAGCATGATCAAGATGCCGCGTGACCAGCGCAAACAGTGGACTTTGATGGAAGACTGCGGAGGACCACGCAAGATGCAAAACCCCAGGTCAGACCGCAGTACCTGAAGGCCACCATCAGAGCATCTGGTGCCCTGATGGTGGCCCTTCGGAGCATCCCGGAATTTCCCCGCGGGCAGGGGAAGGAGGGACGCCACGGCGACGGACACGGCCACCAGCACGACGCTGCCCACGACGTCGAGAACGTAGTGGTTCCCGGTGGCGAGCACGTCCGCCGTCATCAGCAGCGGGAAGATCCACGGCAGCAGCGCCAGTCGTGGATGGGTGGCCCGGAGCGCGGACCACACGGCGTACGCGCACCACAGCGACCAGCCGACGTGCATGCTGGGCATGGCCGTGTAGCTGCTGGGGTTCGTCCAGCTCTCCCGGGACGCCTGGTTCAGAATGTCGTACCGGGCAACGATGTCGACCGCGCCCGGCAGCGCGAACCGCGGCGGCGACATCGGCACCGCCCAGTAGACCGGCAGGACGAGGACCGTCATCGCGACCAGCGTCCGGCGGACCTTGCGGTAGACGCCGGCGCGCCGGACGAACGCCCACACGAGGACACCGGTGATCACGACGTAGTACAGCCGGTACAGGTACACCGCCAGCTGACTCAAGACCGGATTCGCGGCCAGCCAGCCGTTCGCGCTCCGCTCGATGTCCAGGTGCACGGCGTGTTCCGCGGACTGCAGGGCCAGTGCGTTGGCGGTGGCGGCCGCGACGTCCCGGCCCGCGGTGGAGTGGAGCCACGAAAAGAGCAGGAACCAGAGCAGCAGGCCGATCACCTCGACGAGCACACCGGGCCGCCCACCGGCACCCCGGACGAGCACGTTCACCCAGGGCCGCGCGATCAGGCCCGGCCGTTCCTTCGGCGCTGTCACGGCTCAGCTCACTCGCCCTGCTCGGCGACCAGCCAGCACAGGCAGAACGGATGACCGGCCGGATCGGCGTACACCTGGAAATCGTCCCCGGACGTCGTGCCGGCGGCCGCCTTCAGTACCGGGGCACCGAGGGCGGTGACCCACTCGTGCGCTTCGGTGAAGTCCTCGACCCACAGGTCGAGGTGCACCTGCTGCTTCGTGGGGCCGTCCGGCCACGTCGGCGGGGTGTGATCGGGGGCGAGCTGGACGCCGATCCGCGGCGCGCCGTCCACCGTGACCATGTGCCAGTCGCCGTCCTCCTCGACCTCGCCGCCGAGCACGCCCGCCCAGAAGCGGCTTTCGGCGGCAAGATCGGCCGCGTCGAAGGTGACGACCTGGTGTCTGATCCGCATGGGCCCAGTCTGCCGGGAACGGTCTCGCCTGACAACGGAATCGGTGGCGGGGTCGCTGTCGTTTTCCCTAATCATCATCGGCGGCGCGGACCGCAATTAGCGAAAACTGGGTGACCGCTCCTCCCTTTTCGATCTTCACGCGTTTCGGAAAAGGCCGTCACCCCGTGAACTTCGGCGATCACAGCGCTAGTGTCGCGCGTCGCGGCCGAGCGCCCCAATGTGGCGTTCGGTGCGTCCAGTGCACCCAATGTGGCGGTGGGGGGGGGGGGGGGACCCCCCCCCCCCAAGTGGGGGCGAGCCCGCGCCCGGCGAACCACCACGGG
>NZ_JBFBBN010000024.1:0-71274 GCF_040682715.1 Amycolatopsis sp. NPDC051128
AAGCCATCGTCGCCGCCGGGATCCAGGTGGCGTTGCCGCCGTCCATGTCGTGCAACGCACCGAACGCCACATTGGGTGCGCTGGACGCAACCAACGCCACATTGGGGCGCTTTCAGTCCAGCAGGTCGGTGAGGCGGTGGCGGGGGACGTCGACCAGTCGCAGGTCGCGCAGGTCCTCCGGGACGTCGAGGGAGACGTTCGCCAGCCGGGCGTGGGCGCGGGTCAGGACTTCGTCCTGGTGTTCCACCGCGTCCGCGACCACCACCGCGTGCCGGTTGTCCGGGCTGCTCCGCAGGTACCTCAGCGCGTACTTGCCGCGGACCAGCGCCGAAAGCGCCGTCTGCGAACGTTCGTCCGCCAGGTCCGGGTGCGCGTTCGGCACCAGCAGCGCCAGCCGTCGCGCGTTCGTGCCCAGCAGGGTCCGCAGCAGCCACGGGCCGGGGTCGGCCGAGAGGTCCATCGCGACCGCGTCGCCCTCCGGGCCCGAGATCGACCAGTCCACCGGCCGCGTCTCCAGCGAGAGCCCGCCCGAAACCGCGATCTCCTTCAGCTTCTCCAGCAGCGCGGGTTTCGTCCCCGCCGACTCCACCGACTGCGGCCCGTGCGTGTAGATCGCCTTGCCGCCGCGCACTTTCTTCGCCTTCGCCGTCGGCTGGCAGACGTAGAGGTCGGCCGCGCTGCCGATCGCCTGCGCGCCGAAGTACCGGTTGAAGCCCGGCAGGATGGCCTCGAACGTCAGCCCGAGCGTGGCCAGCGACCGCTGCACCTGCGCGCCCAGCGCCGGGTGCCGCGGGCTGTAGCCGTACGCGAACAGCAGCCGCCCCTCGCTCGGCTCCCGCAGCGACTGCACCCCGCGCGCCGCGAACAGGCCCATGCCTTCCGGCGTGTACGGCGGATCGCTGAACACCAGGTCGAAGGCACTCCCCAACGCGGGCGGCAGACCGACGCGCAGGTCCGCGTGCACGGTCCGGATTTCGCGCCCGCCGCGTTCGTCGAGATGGGCCAGCACACGCTCGTCGAGGTCGAGGACCGTGAGCGACGCCGACGGGCAGACCGCCCGCACCGCCAGCGACGTCAGGTCGTGGTCACCCAGGAACAGCACCCGCGCCGAGGCGAGGTCGTACTGCGCGTCCAGCCACAGGGCGCGGCGCAGCACGGTCTGCGGCGTCGCCTGCACGTGGTCGAGCGCGGCGAGCGGCGGCGGCACCTCCGCCACCCACTCGGCGACCTTCGGCAGCAGCTCGTGCGTGGCCACGGCTTCGTCGAGCGGGTCGGCGTAGCGGGGCACGCTGTACCGCAGGTACGACGCGGCGACGCCGGGGGAGATCCGCAGCCGGTCGCCGCTGCGGTCGAGGTCGTCGCCCAGCGCCGCGAGGACGGCCTCCACGCTGCGCCGCGGCGCCGTGCTCAGCCGCACCAGCTCACCGAGATCGTGGTCGCCGGTGCGGAGCAGGTCGATGACGCGGTACAACGGGCGGACGCCGACGCCGTGCGCGGCGAGGACGTCGTCGAGTGCGGTCACGGGTTCCGAGCCTAGTGAGGCTTGTTCAGCCGTCGCCCGCCGCATCGCCACCTTTCGGAACGCCGTGCCAACCGCCGCCAACTCGGCTACGGTCGAACGCACCGGGACATGGGGAGTGGCAGTGACCATCGAATTCCGCGACGTGACCAAGCAATATCCGGATGGGACGGTCGCCGTCGACAAGCTGAGCCTGACGGTCGAAGACGGCACGATCACCGTGTTCGTCGGCCCGTCGGGCTGCGGCAAGACGACGTCGCTGCGGATGATCAACCGGATGGTCGAGCCGACCGGCGGCCAGGTGCTGCTGGACGGCAAGGACGTCGCCGAGGGCGACCCGGCGCTGCTGCGCCGCGGCATCGGCTACGTCATTCAGCACGCCGGCCTCTTTCCACATAGGACGGTGCTGGACAACATCGCCACGGTGCCCCTGCTGTCCGGCTGGGACAAGGCGAAGGCGCGCAAGCGGGCGGCCGAGCTGCTCGAGACCATCGGCCTGCCGGTCGAGCTCGGCAAGCGGTACCCGGCCCAGCTTTCGGGCGGCCAGCAGCAACGCGTCGGCGTCGCCCGCGCGCTCGCCGCGGACTCGCCGGTGCTGCTGATGGACGAGCCGTTCTCCGCGGTCGACCCGGTGGTGCGTGAAGGCCTGCAGGACGAGCTGCTGCGGCTGCAGTCGCAGCTGGGCAAGACCATCGTGTTCGTCACGCACGACATCGACGAAGCCGTCCGGCTCGGCGACAAGGTCGCGGTGATGCGGGTCGGCGGCAAGCTCGCCCAGTACGGCACGCCCGCCGATGTGCTGCGGCACCCGGTGGACGACTTCGTCGCCTCGTTCGTCGGCCGGGACCGCGGCTACCGCGGCCTGTCGTTCCTCTCCGCCGACGGCGTCGAGATCAAGGACCTCGAGCTGGTCGAGATCGGCGCTTCGGTGGTCCCGAGCGACCGGTGGCGGCTCGCGGTCAACACGGAGAAGCAGCCCCGCGGCTGGCTGCCGCCGGACTCCACAGTGGACGGTCCGCTCGCCGGGGACGACCTCGTGGCCGGCGGATCGCTGTGGGTGCGGGGGACGCCGATCCGGGGCGCGCTCGACGCCGCGCTGTCGTCGCCCGCCAGTCTCGGGGTGGTCGTCGACGAGGAGCACCGCGTGCTCGGCGCCGTGGTCGCGAGGCAAGTTTTGGATGTGATCGAGGCGACCCCCCAGGCGTCATGACCTTCTTCGAGGAGCTCGGAATGTACCTGAGCAGCGCGAACTGACGCCGCTGGTTCGGTGACCCGGCGCACTGGTCCGGCCCGGACGGCGTGCCGCAGCGGCTGCTGGAGCGCCTGGGCTACACGCTGCTGGCGCTGGTGATCGCGTTGGTCATCGCCGTCCCCTTGGGACTGTTCGTCGGACGCGGCATCCGCAACGCCGTGCTTCAACTGGTGGTGACCGCCGCGGTGGCCGCGTACGTCGGACTCGGTGGCCTGGGGCGGTTCCTGTTCGACGGACTGGCCATTTTGGAGCGCTGCAGGACAAGTCGCTCTCGGTCGTCCCGGACTACAGCGGGAACCTGTTGCGGTATCGCCCGCAACAACCTGAAGTCCTAGTCGAGGGCCAGCTTCACCCCGAGGCCGATGAAGATGCCGCCGGTGGCCACCTCGATCCGGCGCTGGTTCTTCTTCCGGCGCACCCACCTGCCGATGCGGCCGGCGAGGACGCCGACGGCGCCGTCGACGAGGAACTCGAACACGATCATCACCGCGCCGAGGATGGCGAACTGCAGCCAGACGCGGCCGAGCGCGGGGTCGATGAACTGGGGGAGGAACGCGATGGTGAAGGTGACCATCTTCGGGTTGAGCAGGTTGGTCAGCAGGCCGGAGAGGTAGGCGCGGTTGACTTTGCCGTCGGTCTCCCCAGGGAGCGAATCGCGGTTCCGGATCGCCTGAACGCCCAGGTAGACGAGGTAGGCGGCGCCCACGGTCTTCACGACGACGAAGGCGACGGGGACGGCGGCGAAGAGTGCGGCAAGCCCGGCCGCGGCCACGGCGACGTGGATGGCCTCGCTGGTGGCGACCCCGGCGGTGGCGAGCAGCCCGGCCTTCGGTCCGCCGCGCATGCCACAGCCGAGGACGAAGAGCATGTCCGGGCCGGGCGTCACCATGGCGATGATCGTGGTGACGACGAAGGCCAGCAGGAGGTGAGGGTCGACCGGCATCGGCCGATCCTGACACGTCGTGAGCGGGTCACGAACTCCTTTTCGCCGCGTGGGCGCCATGCCGCCCGCGACGGTGGACCCTGATCGGGAGTTGCATAAAGGATTCATATAAATCTGCTATGCTTCAGGCGTGAGTCGCCGACACGCCGCGCACGTCGCTTCCGATGCCATCGGGGCAGCCCTCTACGGTCTGGCCACCAGGGCCGTGAGACGCCTTCCCCGCGACATGAGCCTGACGTCCGCCGCCACCTTGGCCACCCTGGACAAGACCGGCCCGCGACGGATCACCGATCTGGCGGTGGCCGAGGGCGTCACCCAGCCCGCGATGACCGTCCTGGTCCGGGTGATGGAGGAAGCCGGGCTGGTCGAGCGGAAGGGGGATCCGTCCGACAAGCGGGTCACGCTGGTGTGCCTGACCGAGGCCGGCGCGTCGTACGTCCGGACGCGACGCCAGGCGGGCGTCGACGCGTACGCGCGGTTGATCGACGAACTCACCGGTGACGAGGTCGAGGCCTTGGCGGCGGCCCTTCCGGCGCTGCTGCATCTGACGGAGCTCGAAAGCCACGCCCGGTGACCGCGGCCCAGGATCGTGACCAGCTGATACGTGCCGAGGCACGGTTGCTGGTTCCCGCCCTGATGTTCGTCGCCCTGGTCGTGGCGGCGGTCGCCAGCCTCGGGACGCCGCTCATCACCAGCGTGGCGACCACGTCCCACGTCTCCCTCGACAGCGCGCAGTGGACGCTGACCGTCGCCCTGCTCAGCGGCGCCGTCGCCACCCCCGTCCTCGGCCGGCTCGGAGCCGGTCCGCACCGGCGGGCCACGATTCTCGCCACGCTCGCGATCGTCGTCGTCGGCAGCGCGCTCACCGTGCTGCCGCTGCCGTTCGCCTGGCTGCTCGTGGGCCGAGCGGCCCAAGGCGTCGGACTCGGTCTCACGGCGCTGATGATGGGCGTGGCCCGCGACCATCTTCCCGAGGAGCGCGGCGCGGCCACGATCGCCCTCATCTCAGTGGTCTCCATCATCGGAGCCGGCGTCGGCTACCCGCTGGCCGCGCTGCTCGCGGAGTTCGGCGGACTGCGGGCCGCCTACGGCCTCGGCCTGCTCGTCACCGCCATCGCCTTCGTGATCGCGTGGCGCTCCATACCCGCGGCTCCCGAAGGCCGCTCCGCGCACGTGAACGTGGCCGGTGCGCTCGTCCTGGCGGGTGGACTGCTTCTCGTCCTGTTCCTGGCCGGCGAGAGGAGCCTGTGGAGCCGGCACCTCGCCGTGGCGGTGACCCTTGCCGTCGTCGCCGTACTCCTGCTCGGCGTCTGGACCGTTGCCGAACTGCGAGCCAAGACGCCCCTGGTCGACGTCCGGGCGGTACGGCACCCGGCGGTCGCCGGGGCGAACATCGCCATGTTCGTCGGCGGGAGCGGCATGTACCTCCTGCTCACGCTCATCACCCGCTACGCGCAGACGCCGCACAGCGCCGGCTACGGCTTCGGACTGACCACCTTCGTCGCGGGGCTGGTCCTCATCCCGTTCTCCGTGCTGGGGTTCGTCGCCGGCAAGCTCACGCCGCGGGTCCGGATGCGGGTCAACGGCCCCCTGCTCCTGGCCGGCAGCGCCGCCGTCGTCGGCGGCGGGTTCGTCCTGTTCGCCACCGCCCGGTCCAACCTGGCCGAACTGCTCGCGGCCATGGGCGTGCTGGGCTTCGGCGTCGGCAGCTTCTCGGCCGCCATGCCCGGCGTCATCCTGGCCGTCACCCCGAAGAGCGAGACGTCGAGCGCCATGAGCTTCAACTACGTCGTCCGCAGCGTCGGGTACTCCCTGGGCAGCGCCATCGGCGGTCTGGTCCTGGCCGCCGGCACCGCCACGGGCCGCCTCTTCCCCGACGACAGCGCCTACACCACCGCGGCGCTGGTCGGCATCGGCGCCATGGCGATCACGACGCTGACAAGCCTCGCCCTCGCCCGCCGACGCTCACCCGAGACCAACCCGTAAGTTGGATGCGCTCATCCCCACACTGGAGGTTCCATGCCCAAGGGCTACTGGGTCAGCGTCTACCCCACCATCACCGACCCTGAGGGGCTTGCTGTCTACAACGGACTGGCCGGTCCGGCCGTCAAGGCCGCAGGCGGGCGGACGCTCGCCCGCGGCGGCAGCCGGGTCGTCGCCCACGAAGCCGGAATCGCCGAGCGCGTCGTCCTGATCGAGTTCGACAGCTTCGAACAGGCGGTCGCCGCATACGAGAGCGCGGCCTACCAGGAGGCGCTGGCCGTACTCCCCGACGGCTTCGAGCGCGACTTCCGCATCATCGAAGGCCTTGGCTGAAACCTCAGCCGCGCAGGGCCGCCGCGACGCGGCCCGCGTCCTCGATGCCTCGCTCCGGGGGCTCCTCCGGCAGCGGCAGCAGGACCACCGAACCACTCCCCGCCTCGTGGAGTGCGCGGACCGCGGCCACGCAGTCGTCCAGGTCGCCGCAGATGGCCAGGCGGTCGATCCACTCCGGGCGCAGGCCCGCCGCCAGCTCGTCCACTGTGGACGCCGAATCCACCAGTTCCAAAAGCTCGGCGGCGAAGGGGAGGTCTTCCACCTGCACCCGTGCTCCCGGCGTCAGTGAATCCGCCACCGTCAGGCGCGCCCGTTCGCGGTCGCCCAGCGCGAGCCAGTTGTACGTCACCAGGGCGTGGTGCGGCGGTGCGCCCTCCGCGGAACGCCCCGGCGCGATGCCCGCCAACGCCGTCCGCACGTACTCCGGCGGTGACGGCTCGGCCAGGATCGTCCCGTCGGCGGAAGAGCCCGCGATCGCCAGGGACTTCGGCCGACGGACGCCCGCCACCAGCGGGGGCGGCGTCGACGGCGGGAAGACCAGCTCGACCTCGTCCAGATTGACGTGCTTGCCCGTCACCGAGACCCGCTCGCCCGCCAGCAGCCGGCGGACCGCCACCAGCGTCTCCTCCAGCGCCGCCAGCGGTGACGCCGGGTAGGCCCCGATCTGCCGCATCCACGACGGCACCCCGTGCCCGAACCCGGCGATCAGCCGGTCCGGGTGCAGCTCGGCGAGCGCCGCGATCTCCATCGCCGCGATCGCCGGGTTGCGCGCGACCGCCGGCAGCACGCCGATGCCCACCTTGATCGTCGACGTCGCCGCCAGCGCCGTCGCGACCGTGGCGATCCCGGCCGCCCAGAAACAGTCCTCGACCAGCCAGAGCTCGTCGAGCCCCGCGTCCTCGGCCTGCCGGGCCAGGTCGATCAGCTTCGACGGCGGCTGCTCGCGGTTGATGCGGACACCCACGGACGAGGTCGGTGTGTACACGCGCGGCTCCTGTTCAGATCCGGGAGAACGCGGGCGCGCACTGGAAGGCGCCCGCCTGGGTGGGTTCGTACGCGGAGAGGGGCCGCGCCTGGAAATACCGGCCCCACTGCGGGTCCGGGGCGGTGATCGACAGGTCCGACGCCGTGCCGAACCCGAACCGCGAGTAGTAGGCCGGCTCGCCGAGCAGGACGACCAGGCCGTACCCCAGCGCGTCCGCCGCGCCGACGACCGCGTGCATCAACGCCGAGCCGACGCCGGCCGCCTGGTGCGCGGGCAGCACGCCGAGCGGGCCGAGCCCGACCGCGGCCGTCGTGTCGTCGCCGAGGCGGGCCCGGCTGCAGCACACGTGCCCCACGACCGCACCTTCGCGGACCGCGACGAGCGACAGCGTGCCGATCAGGTCGCCTTCGGTGCGGAGCTCGTCCACGAGTGGCGCCTCGACGGGGAGCACGCCTTCCTCGCGCCGGAACGCCGCGCTGTGGACGGCGTGGATCGCGCTGCGGTCGGCGGGTGCTTCCCGGCGGATCAGCATGATCGCCACCTTGCCGTGAACCGGCGGCGGATGGCAATCGGTTTGGGCTGCGCCCCCCGGTTGCCACGGTACCGGCGGGCACCGACAGTTCCGGGCCTACCACGACGAAGGCCTCCTCGCCGGCGGACCGGGAGGAGGCCTTCGTCGTGGTCAAGCGGTCAGTCGAACGCCTTCGAGATCAGCGCCTTCTGCTCCACCTCGTGCACCTTCGACGAGCCGGCCGACGGCGCCGCCATCGGACGGCGCGACACGACCTGCAGGCCCGACAGCAGCTCCGGGAACTTCCGCGGCAGGTTCAGGCCGAAGAACGGCCACGCGCCCTGGTTCTCCGGCTCCTCCTGGACCCACGCGACCTGCGTCGCGTTGCTGTAGCGCTCCAGCGCCGCCACCAGCTTCTTCTTGGGCAGCGGGTAGTACTGCTCGATCCGCACGATCGCGACGTCGTACGCCTCGCGCTTCGTCCGCTCCGCGATCAGCTCCCAGTACAGCTTCCCGGAAGTCAGCAGCACCTTGCGGATCTTCGACGGGTCCGGCGTCGTGTCGTCGATGACGGACATGAACCGGCTCTGGTCGGTGAAGTCCTCGACCGCCGACGTCGCGGCCTTGTTGCGCAGCATCGACTTCGGCGTGAAGACGACCAGCGGCCGCTGGATGCCGTCGAGGGCATGGCGGCGCAGCAGGTGGAAGTAGTTCGCCGGGGTGGACGGCACCGCCACCGTCATCGAGCCCTCCGCGCACAGCGAGAGGAACCGCTCGATGCGGCCGGAGGTGTGGTCCGGACCCTGGCCCTCGTGGCCGTGCGGCAGCAGCAGCACGACGTCCGAGCGCTGGCCCCACTTGGCCTCGCCCGAGGAGATGTACTCGTCGATGACGGTCTGCGCGCCGTTGACGAAGTCACCGAACTGCGCTTCCCACATCACCAGCGCCTCGGAGTTCGCCACCGAGTAGCCGTACTCGAAGCCGACGGCCGCGTACTCCGACAGCGCCGAGTCGTAGATCATCACCCGGCCCTGGCCGTCGGCCAGGTTCTGCAGCGGCGCGTACTCCTGGCCGGTCTTGCGGTCGATGAACACCGAGTGCCGCTGGGTGAACGTGCCACGCCGCGAGTCCTGGCCGGACAGCCGGACCAGCCGACCCTCCATCGCCAGCGAACCGAACGCCAGCAGCTCGCCGAAGGCCCAGTCGATGTCGCCTTCGCGCGACATCTTGTGCCGCCGCTCCATCACCGGCTTGACGCGCGGGTGCGGTGTGAAGCCCTCGGGGACCTCGACGAACGCGTTGCCGATGTGCTCGATGACCGCGCGGTCGACCGACGTCTTCACCTTGGCCGGGACCTGCTGCTCCTCCTCGACGGAGGGGCTGGCCTTCGCCGGGTGCTTCTCCAGCTCGCGGACCTCGTTGAAGACGTGCTCCAGCTGGCTCGAGAAGTCGCGCAGCGCGGCCTCGGCCTCCTCGACGGAGATGTCACCACGGCCGATCAGCGACTCGGTGTAGGTCTTCCGCACCGAGCGCTTCGTGTCGATGATGTCGTACATCGCCGGCTGCGTCATCGACGGGTCGTCGCCCTCGTTGTGGCCGCGGCGGCGGTAGCAGATCAGGTCGATGACGACGTCCTTGTGGAACGCCTGCCGGTACTCGACGGCCAGCTTGGCCACCCAGTGCGCGGCCTCCGGGTCGTCGCCGTTCACGTGGAAGATCGGCGAGCCGATCATCTTCGCGACGTCGGTGGCGTACTGGCTGGAGCGCGAGTGCTCCGGCGCGGTCGTGAAGCCGACCTGGTTGTTGACGATGACGTGCACGGTGCCGCCGGTGCGGTACCCGCGCAGCAGCGCCAGGTTCAGCGTCTCCGCGACGACGCCCTGGCCCGCGAAGGCCGCGTCGCCGTGCATCAGGACCGGCAGCACGGTGTAGCCCTCGCCGCCCTTGTCCAGCAGGTCCTGCTTCGCGCGGACGATGCCTTCGAGCACCGGGTCCACGGTCTCCAGGTGCGACGGGTTCGCCGTCAGCGACACCTTCGTCTCGCCGTCGCCGAACATCCGGAAGTACTTGCCCTCGGCGCCGAGGTGGTACTTCACGTCGCCGGAGCCGTGTGCCTGGCCCGGGTCGAGGTTGCCCTCGAACTCCTGGAAGATCTGCGAGATCGGCTTGCCGACGATGTTGGCCAGCACGTTCAGCCGGCCGCGGTGCGGCATGCCGATGACGACCTCGTCGAGCTCGTGCTCGGCGGCCTTGTCCAGCAGCGTGTCGAGCAGGGGGATCGCCGTCTCGCCGCCTTCGAGCGAGAACCGCTTCTGGCCGACGTACTTGGTCTGCAGGAACGTCTCGAACGCCTCGGCGGCGTTCAGCTTCGAGAGCACGTACTTCTGGACCGCGGGGTCCGGCTTCTCGTGCGGGATCTCGACGCGCTCCTGGATCCAGCGGCGCTCCTCGGGGTCGAGGATGTGGGTGTACTCGATGCCGACCGTGCGGCAGTACGAGTTGCGCAGCACGCCCAGGATGTCGCGCAGCTTCATCCGCTCCTGGCCGGCGAAGCCGCCGACCGGGAACTCGCGGTCGAGGTCCCAGAGGGTGAGACCGTGGGACAGGACGTCCAGGTCGGCGTGGCTGCGCTGGCGGTAGTTCAGCGGGTCGGTGTCGGCCATCAGGTGGCCGCGCATCCGGAACGCGTCGATCAGCTCGATGACGCGGGCGGTCTTGTCGACCGGGCCGTCCGGGATGTCGGCGACCCAGCGGATCGGCTCGTACGGCAGGCGCAGGCTGGTGAAGACGTCGTCGTAGAAGCCGTCTTCGCCGAGCAGCAGCTGGTGGATGCGCTTGAGGAACTCGCCGGACTCCGCGCCCTGGATGATGCGGTGGTCGTAGGTCGAGGTCAGCGTCATGATCTTGCTGATGCCGAGGTCGACCAGCGTCTTCTCGCTGGTGCCCTCGAAGGCCGCCGGGTATTGCATGGCGCCGACGCCGATGATCGCGCCCTGGCCGGCCTGCAGCCGCGGCACCGAGTGGTTGGTGCCGATGCCGCCCGGGTTGGTCAGCGAGATGGTGGTGCCGGAGAAGTCGTCCGCGGTCAGCTTGTTGTTGCGGGCCTTCTTGACGATCTCCTCGTAGGCCTGCCAGAACTGCAGGAACGACATGTCCTCGCAGCCCTTGATCGAGGCCACGACGAGCGTGCGGGAGCCGTCCTTGCCCTTCATGTCGATCGCGAGCCCGAAGTTGACGTGGTCCGGCGTGACCGCGAACGGCTTCCCGTCGATCAGCTGGTAGTGCCGGTTCATGTTCGGGAAGCTCTTCAGCGCCCGCACCATGGCGTAACCGATGAGGTGCGTGAAGGAGATCTTGCCGCCGCGGGTGCGCTTGAGGTGGTTGTTGATGACGATGCGGTTGTCCGCCATCAGCTTCGCCGGGACCGCGCGCACGCTGGTCGCGGTGGGGACGCTCAGCGAGGCGTCCATGTTCTTCGCGATGGCCGCCGCGGCGCCTCGCAGCTGCTTCGACTCCGGCTCTTCCTTGGCCTGCGGCTTCGCGTCGGCCTTCGGCTCGGCCTTCGCGGCCGGCTTGGGGGCCGTCTTCGCCGGGGCTGCCTTCGCGGGGGCCGGCTTGGCGGTCGGCGAGGGGGCCGACTGCTTGGCCGCCGAGTCCGCGTTCCGCACCGCCTTCGGCGACGGCTGGCTGGCCTGCCCGTTGGCGGCGGGCTTGACGTCGGCCTGCTGCTGCCGGGCGGTGTCCGCCTTGGCCTGCGCGTTCTGCGTCGGCTTGAAGTCCGCGAAGAAGTCGTGCCATGCGGCATCGACTGAGGAAGGGTCTGCGAGGAACTGGTCGTACATCTCTTCGACCAGCCACTCGTTGGGGCCGAACTGTGACGCAGGGCTGCTGCTGGACACGGCTTGGGCTCGCCTCTATCCGTCTCGATCTCGATCATGAATCCGCTGATGCGTCTACCAGGCTAACCCCCTCGGTGACCGTGATGTGATGGAACCGGTCTGTGTGAGGCCTGGCGCACTAAGGGATCGGTCACTGACACGATCAAGATGTGCTAAGGGAACCTTAAGCGCTGTACCCGGTACAGGGTTCTCGGGGTCTTCGGCCGTGCGCTGCCCTAAGCCGTCGCGTCGATGGCGTCGGCGAGCTCGGCCGGCAGCGGGTACGGCGGCTCGTGGGGGACGAGCTTGACCGCCTTGTGGAGCTGGTCGGTGGCCAGGAGGCCGGCGATGTCCCGGACGACCGGCGTGACGTCGGTGATCGCGGTGATCCACTCGTCGACGTAGCGGTCGACGGCCTCGCCGCTCAGCCCGATCCGGATGGCGCGGAAGTTCAGCGCCGAGTGATCGAGGTCTCGTTCGGGGTCCCACTCGACGAGCACCGGCCCGGCGTTGGCGAGGGCCCACTCGAAGCCGTCACGGGTGATGTCGACGGCCAGGACGCGCTCGTGCCCCGGCTTGCTCCCGCTGCCGCTGCGGTGGGCCGCGCAGCGGAACGAAGGCACGAGCCACGCCGTCCCGCCTCGCTCGAACGTCTGCTTCTCGAGCGCGGCGTCGGCGATGGCGGGCGAACAGGTCTGGTAGACCCGGACGGTCGTCTCGGTCTGCCTGGCCCGGACCTGCCGGTCGGGCACCCGCTTCTCTTCGAACATGCCCGCCATGCTCCCACCGCGAAGACGGCCCGCGAGACATTTCCCTCATCGCGCGTGATCAGGGACGTAACTCGCGTGATCGGGGCCGGAACTCGCGTGATCGGGGACGTAACTCGCGAGTTCCGTCTCCAATCACGCGAGTTACGGCTTGAAGCACGCGAGATACGGGGTCAGCCGAGGGACCAGAGGTGGGCGTACTTGCCGTTCGCGGCCAGGAGCTCCTCGTGCGTGCCCGTTTCGACGATCCGGCCGTGGTCCAGGACCACGATGCGGTCGGCGCGGGCGGCGGTCGCGAGGCGGTGGGCGACCACGAACGTCGTGCGGCGGCGGGCGACGTGCTCCGTCGCGCGCAGGACCGCCGACTCCGTCGACGGGTCCAGGGCCGCCGTCGCCTCGTCGAGCAGCAGGACGTCCGGGTCCACCAGCTCCGCGCGCGCCAGCGCCACCAGCTGACGCTGGCCCGCCGACAGCGACCGGCCGCGTTCGCCCACCGGCTGCAGGAACCCCGACCGCAGGGCCGCGACGCCGTCGAACGCGCCCACCGCGCGGACCGCCGCCTCGACCTCCGCGTCCGTCGCCGACGGACGGCCGTAGCGGACGTTGTCGGCCACCGTGCCCGAGAACAGGTGGGCCTCCTGGGGCACCACGCCCATCCGGCGCCGCAGCCCGGCCAGCTCGTACTCGCGGACGTCCGTGCCGTCGATCCGGACCTCGCCGCCGGTGACGTCGTAGAAGCGCGCGACCAGCTTCACGGCCGTCGACTTCCCCGCGCCGGTCGCGCCGACCAGCGCGATCGTCTCCCCGGCCGCGACGTCCAGCGAGAACTCCGCCAGTGCCTTGCTCTCCGCGCCGGTGTAGGAGAACTCGACCTCCTTGAACGAAACCTCGCCGCGCAGCCGCTCCGGCACCGCCACCGCGTTCGCCGCCGCCGGCACCGACGTCGGCGTCCGCAGCAGGTCGCCGATCCGGTTCAGGCCGACGCGCGCCTGCTGGTAGCCGTCGAACACCGACGACAGCTGCTGGATCGGCGAGAAGAACTGCTGCAGGTACAGCAGGAACGCGAGCAGCACGCCGGCCGACAGCGTTCCCGCCGAGACGCGGTTCGCCCCGGCCACCAGCACCGTCGTCGTCGCCAGGTCGGACAGCAGCGCCACCAGCGGGAAGTACGTCGCGACGTACCGCTGGGCCCGCAGCCGCGAACGCCGGTAGTCGTCGCTGCGCGAAGCGAACGCCTCCGCGGAGCGGTCTTCGCGCGTGTACGCCTGGGCGACGCGCAACCCGCTGACGTTCTCCTGCATGTCCGCGTTGACGACGCTGACCCGCTCGCGGGCCTCGTTGTACGCCTTCGACGCCGCCCGCCGGAAGATCACCGTGGCCACCGCCAGCACCGGCACCATCGCCAGCGCGAACAGCGCCAGCCCGGCGTCGGTGATCAGCAGCGCCGCCGTGATCCCGGCCAGCGTCAGCGCGCTGACCACCGCGGTGGCCAGCCCGGTCTGCAGGAACGTCGACAGCGCGTCGACGTCCGTCGTCATCCGGGTCATGATCTTCCCGGACAGCTCCCGCTCGTAGTAGTCGAGCCCGAGCCGCTGCAGGTGCGCGTAACTGCGGACGCGCAGCGCGTACAGCACGGTCTCGCCGACCCGCGAAGTCAGGCGCGTCTGCGCGAACACCACCAACCAGTCGGCCGCGATCACCGCGGCGCCGATCCCGGCGGCGAGCCAGATCATCCACTCCACGCCCGGCCGGACCCCGTGGTCGACGCCGAACTGGTACAGCGCAGGCAGGGCGATCGACGCCAGCGCGTCCGCCGCGACCAGCCCGATCACCAGCATCAGCGGCCGGCGGACCGGCCGCAGCAGCCGGCCGAGCCGGAACCGCGGGTCGGGCGCGGTGACGTCCACATCGGACAGTCGTGGCTCGTCGACGGCGGCCGGGAGCTTGCGCACGCCTTCGATCAGCTCGGGCGTCGGTGGCACGTCCAGGCCGCCGCCTCCGCCGACGAACCCGCTGCTGTTCGGGTCGGCGCTGCGCCGGCGCGCCGCCTCGGCCAGGGCTTCGACCTCGTCGCGGTCGGCGCGCGGCCAGAGCGACGGCGTGATCCCGGCCGGGTCGCGGTCGAGGCCCTCGCAGCGGTGCTTTTCCTCGACGTCGTCGCCCGGGCCGGCGACCAGCTCGCGGAACAGCGGGCAGCGCGCCATCAGCTCCGCCTCGGTGCCGACGTCGATGACGCGCCCCTCGTCCAGCACCGCGATCCGGTCGGCCAGCGCCAGCGTGGACCGCCGGTGCGCGATCAGCAGCGTCGTCCGGCTCGCGGTGACCGACCTCAGAGTGTCGTGGATGGCCGCCTCGGTGACGGTGTCGATGGCCGACGTCGCGTCGTCCAGGATCAGGATCCGCGGATCGGTGATCAGGGCCCTGGCCAGCCCGAGCCGTTGCCGCTGGCCGCCCGAGAGCGTCAGCCCGCGTTCGCCGACCAGCGTGTCGTAGCCGTCCGGCAGCGCGCGGATGAACCCGTCCGCCTCCGCCGCGCGCGCGGCCGCGACGATCTCCTCGTCGCTCGCGTCCGGCCGGCCGTACGCGATGTTGTCCCGGATGGACGAAGAGAACAGGAACGCCTCCTCGAACACCACGCCGATCGCCTGCCGCAGCTGCCGCAGCGGCACGTCGTGGACGTCGAGGCCGCCGACCCGCACCGCGCCCGCGTGCACGTCGTAGAACCGCGGCAGCAGCAGCGAGATCGTCGACTTCCCGGACCCCGCGGTGCCGACCAGCGCGAGGGTCTCGCCCGGGTGCGCGGTGACCGACAGCCCGGCCAGCACCGGCTCGCTGCGGGTGTAGCCGAACCGGACGCCGTCAAGCTCGACGCCGAGCGGCCCGGCCGGCAGCGGCCGCGCGTCGGGGGAGTCGACGACCTCCGGCTGCGCGTCGATCAGCTCGTACACGCGCTCGGCGCCGGCGCGGGTCAGCTGGGCCTGCACGACCAGGCCGGACAGCATCCGGGCCGGGCCGATCAGCGTCGCGAGGTACGTCGCGAAGGCGAGGAAGGTGCCGAGGGTGATGGCGCCGTTCAGCGCGAGGACGCCGCCGATGCCGAGCACGGCGACCTGGCCGGCCGCGGGCAGGGCCGCCGTCGTCGCCGTCGGCGTCGCGGACAGCTTCGCCGCGCGAAGCCGCTCCGCGAACAACTTGCGCGCGGTCCGCTCGAGTTTCGAGACTTCCCGCGTCTCCTGGCCGAAGCCCTTGACCACGCGGACGCCGGTGACCGTCTCCTCGACCTGCTGCGCGACGTCCGCCGCGCGCTGCTGCGCCGACCACGTCGCCGGGAACAGGCGCTTGCGGCTGCGGGCGATGATGATGCCGACCGCGGGCGTGACGACCAGCGCGATCAACGTCAGGACCGGAGACATCCACAGCATCGCGACGAACGACAGCAGCGCGAAGATCACCGAGCCGAACGACAGCGGGATCTGCATCAGGATGCCGGTGACCAGCTGCAGGTCCGAGATCGCGCGCGAGACGACCTGGCCGGTGCGCAGCGCGTCCTGCTTGCCGCCGTCCAGCCGCGACACCGCGTTGAAGACGCGCTGCCGCAGGTCGTGCTGGACGTCGAGCGCGAGCTTCCCGCCGAAGTACCGGCGCACGAACGCCGTGCCGAACGCCACCAGCTGCAGGCCCACCAGGAAGACCGCGATGCCGGGCAGCGCGCCGGTCTGCCCCGCCACCGCGTCGTCCACCGCCGTGCGCACCAGCAGCGGGCTCGCGGCCTGCACGCCGACGCTGAACACGGCGGCCAGCAGCGACATGACGACGAGCGCGCGGTGCTCCCACGCCGCGGCCGACAGCCGGCGGACCCAGCCGACGGTCTCGGTCTGTGGGAGCTCTTGACGGGAGCGGGACGGAGCGATGGTCACGTAAGGACAGTAAGCGCCACCACCGACAAAATATTTCCCGAACGCCGTGAAGGCCACCCCGGTGCCCCGGGATGGCCTTCACGGACGAGGAAAACCTACGTGATGTCGCGGCGCTGGTTGCCCGCCCAGCCGAGGCCGAAGAAGATCATCGTCCACGCGAAGAAGATCAGCGCCGAAGCCCACCACGAGAGCACGCCGGGAGCACCCGCCGTCAGCTGCAGGATCAGCTGAGAACCGGAGTCCACGCTGGCCGGCAGGTCGAGTGAGTTGAAGCCGAAGGCGTCCGCCGCGATGCCGCCGACGATCCCGTTCGCGGTGCCGTTCGGCAGGATCCCGCCGAGGATGTCGATGTCCGCCCAGCCCCAGAACGCGATCACCAGCACGTTTTCCAGCATCAGGAACCACACCAGCAGCAGCACGACGGCCAACGGCACGCTGCGCAGCACCGCGCCGAACCCGATGCCGAACAACGTCACCAGCACCGCGGCCAGCACCGACCCGCCGAGCGCGGCCAGCCACTGGCCCGCGGACGGCCAGCGGCCCGAGTCGACCGACGCCATCACCGCGAGCGCCGAGACGCCGAAGCTGACCAGGCCGTAGATGGCGCCCCACGCGGCGTACGTGAGCATCTTCGCGGTCAGCGCCGAGATCCGGTTCGGTGCGGTGAGGAAGGTCGTCGTGATCGTCTTGCTGCGGTACTCGCCGGCCAGTGCGAAAACGCCGAACAGCGCCGGGACGAGCTGCGCGATGTTCACGCCGTGCGCCAGCGCCAGCAGCCCCACCGGGATCTTGTCCGGGTCGAGGCCGATCATGTCGCTGACCTGACGGGCGTCTTTCGACCCGAGGAAGTCCGCGAAGTTGTTCGTGAGGCTGCCCCACGCGAAAGTCAGCCAGAACGCCACCAGCACCAGCGGGATGAGCAGCACCCACCACGTCTTGAGCGACAGCGTCTTGCGGAACTCCGCCTTGATCAGGTTGCCCATCACTGCTGCGGCCCTCCCCAGTACTGCTGTTGCTGCTGCGGATATTGCTGCTGCGGACCCGACGGCGGGCCCTGCTGGTACTGCTGCTGGTACTGCGGACCCGACGGCGGATATCCGGGCGGAGGCGGGCCCTGGTACTGCGGCTGCGGCTGGTACCCCTGCGGCGCGCCGCCGTACTGCCCCTGCGTCAGCTGGAAGAACATCCGCTCCAGGTCGACGTGCTCCTCCTGCATCCCGTAGACCGCGATCCCGGCCTTCGCGGCGAGGTCACCGATCTGCTGGACCGTCGACCCGGCCACCGCGACCCGGCCGTCCGGCGTCGGCGAAACCTGCTGGATGCCGTTCTCCTGCAACGCCTTCACCAGCGCGGCCGCGTCCGCCGGCTGCACCAGCACCCGCGACTGCTGGCCCTTGCGCAGCTGGTCCAGCGAACCGTAGTACCGCGTGACGCCCTGGCTGATGATCACGACCTGGTCGATCAGCTGCTCGACCTCGTTCAGCAGGTGGCTCGACACCAGCACCGTGCGCCGCTGCTCCCGCGCGTACGACCGCAGGAAGTTCCGCAACCACAGGATGCCCTCCGGGTCGAGGCCGTTCGTGGGCTCGTCGAGCACCAGCACCTGCGGATCACCCAGCAACGCCGTCGCCAGCGCCAGCCGCTGCCGCATGCCGAGCGAGAACCCGCCGGCCTTCCGGTCCGCGGCGCTGCCCAGGCCGACCAGGCCGAGCACCTCGTCCGCGCGCCGATCCGGCACACCGATGGCCGCCGCGTACACCCGAAGGTGGTTCCGCGCCGTCCGGCTCGGGTGGAAACCCTCGTTCTCCAGCACCGAGCCCACCACCCGCGCCGGATTCCCCAGCTGCGAATGCGGCCGCCCGTTGATCGTCGCCGTCCCCGCCGTGGGCGTCACCAACCCGAGCAGCATCCGCAACGTCGTCGTCTTCCCGGCGCCGTTCGGGCCGAGAAAGCCCGTCACCGAACCCGGTTCGACCGTGAAACTGAGGTTCTGCACGGCGTTCACCGCGCCGAACTGCTTGCTCAGGTTCTGCACCACAATCCGGCCACTGCCGTCGTGCATACCGTCCCCTAACGTTCCCACTGATGCGGCGTCATCCTGCCTTACCCGCGCCGCCCGCGCGCACGGAACGCCGGAACCCGCGCGGAGCGACCTTCGTCACGTTCCGCTACCGCGTGATGCCACCTCCGGTGGCCTGACCAGAGGGTTCACGGCCGCCACCAGATCAACTTGGTAAAGAATTCGTTCGACTTGCCGACCCGGTGCAGCGAAGTCGCCCAGACCCCTCTAAGCTAGGAACCGGCGGCCCGCTCCCAGTGACCCCCAGGCTGGTTGAGCGGGTCGCCCCTTCGTCTTCGCTTCGGGCTTCGCCCCTCGCTTCGACTTTGTCCTTTTGCCCGGGGGGCCGAGCCCCCCGGACCCCCCACGGTGCCTTCGTCGCGACTTCCAGCGTTGTCTGGACGGGGCCGCCGCCACTCCCGGCGTGGGGTGGGGTGGGACGGGGCTGCCGCGACTTTCGGGGTGGGGTGGGTTGGGCTGGGGGTGTCGGGACTTCCGGGGTGGGGTGGGGCATCGTTGGGGGGTGCGGATCTTGCTTGTTGAAGATGAACGGCGGCTTGCTGAGGCTCTTCGGGCTGGGCTTGGGGCTGAGGGTTATGCCGTTGATCTTGCTCACAATGGGCGGGATGCTCTGTGGCTGGCCGGGGAGCATCCTTATGCCGCCATTGTTCTCGACATCATGCTTCCGGGGCTGAACGGCTATCGGGTCTGCCGGCGGCTTCGGGAGATGGGGGATCGGACTCCCATCCTCATGCTCACCGCCAAGGATGGTGAGGATGACGAGATCGAGGCCCTTGATACCGGGGCCGATGACTTTCTGCCGAAGCCCTTCTCCTACGGGGTTCTGCTTTCGCGGCTTCGCGCGCTCATTCGGCGGGGTGGAGCCACTCGGGCGGGGGTTCTCAAAGTGGGGGATCTCGAACTCGACCAGGCTTTGCGGACCTGCCGGCGTGGCTCGGCCGACATCGTGCTGACCAGCAAGGAGTTCGCCCTGCTCGCCTATCTCATGCAACGGCCTGGGCAGGTGGTCACCAAGGCCGAGTTGCTCGACAACCTGTGGGACTTCGCCGCCTCCGCCACCGCCAACCTGGTGGAGGTACATGTCAGTGCGCTGCGGCGCAAGATCGATGTGCCCTTTGGCGCCGAGACCATCCGGACCGTCCGGGGGGCCGGCTACCACGTCGTGACCGCGGGTACCTGAAAAGGGGAGCGGGCCCCGGTCGCGGTGCGATCGGGACCCGCCCGGGTGAAATGGTCAGGCGAGGACGGTGTCCAGCGAGGTGTGCGGGAGGTCGTGGGCCACCGCGACCGGGCCGTTCGTCAGGGCGCCCGCGTGCGTGTTGAGGCCCTTCGCCAGCGCCGCGTCGGCCTGGAGCGCGGCCTTCCAGCCGTGCTCGGCCAGCTGGACCGCGTAGGGCAGCGTGACGTTCGTGAGGCCGTAGGTCGACGTCCGGGGCACCGCGCCCGGCATGTTCGCGACGCAGTAGAAGACTGACTCGTGCACGGTGTAGGTCGGGTCGTCGTGCGTGGTCGGACGCGAGTCGGCGAAGCAGCCGCCCTGGTCGATCGCGATGTCGACGAGCACGCTGCCCGGCTTCATCCGGGCCACGAGCTCGTTCGAGACCAGCTTCGGCGCCTTCGCGCCCGGGACCAGCACCGCGCCGATGACCAGGTCGGCCTGCAGCACGGCCTCCTCGACCGCCAGGCGGTTCGACGTCACCGTGCGGATGCGGCCGCCGAAGTCGTTGTCGATCTGGCGGAGACGGTCGACGTTGGTGTCCAGGATCTCGACGTCCGAGCCCAGGCCCAGCGCGACGCGGGCGGCGTTGAGGCCCGCGACACCGCCGCCGATCACGACGACGCGCGCCGGGTGCACGCCCGGGATGCCGCCGGGCAGGACACCGCGCCCGCCGCTCGGCTTCATCAGGGCGAACGCGCCGACCTGCGGGGCCAGCCGGCCCGCCACTTCGGACATCGGGGCGAGCAGCGGCAGCGCGCCGGTGGCGGTCTGCACCGTCTCGTACGCGATCGCGGTGGTGCCGGCGGCCAGCAGCGCGTCGGTCAGCGGCCGGTCGGCGGCGATGTGCAGGTACGTGAACAGCACCTGGTCGGCCCGCAGCCGGGGGTACTCCTCGGCGATCGGCTCCTTGACCTTGAGGACCAGCTCGCCCTCGGCCCAGGTCTCGTCGGCGGTGGCGAGGATCTTCGCGCCGGCCTCGACGTACTCCTCGTCGGTGATCGACGAACCGACGCCGGCGCCGGTCTCGACGAAGACGTCGTGCCCACGGCCGACCAGCTCGTGCACCCCGGCCGGGGTCAGCGCGACCCGGTATTCGTGCCTCTTGATTTCACGGGGAACGGCGATACGCACGGTCGGCCTCCTGGGTCGGTCTGCGTCCGGTGTTGCCACTCACGGTGAACCACCCGGACGGCGGTGTCATCGTGCTAGCCGGACAATTCTTCGAACTGCTCGTAGTGCTGAACGGACAAGGTCCTTGACTTCGACTTCACTTGAAGTTGCAGCGTGTACCGCATGCGTGCGGTGTGGTTGAGAGAGTTCGGCGGTCCGGAAGTGCTGGTCCCGGGGACGGCCCCGGACCCGGTCGCCGGGCCCGGTCAGGTGCTGGTCGAGGTGGCGTTCGCGAACATCACGTTCGTCGAGACGCAGTTCCGGGCGGGCGTGCCGGGGCCGTTCCGGGTCCGTCCGCCGGTGATCCCCGGCAACGGCGTCGGCGGGGTGGTCGGCGCGGTCGGCGCGGGCGTGGACCCGGGCCTCGTCGGGCAGCGGGTGGTCACTGCGACGGGCGGCTCCGGCGGGTACGCCGAGCGCGTCGCCGTGGACGCGGCGGCGGTGTTCCCGGTGCCCGCCGCGCTGGGGCTCGACGCGGCGGTGGCGGTGCTCGCGGATGGCCGGACCGCGACCGGCTTGGTCCATGCCACCAGGGTGCGCCCGGGCGATCGAGTGCTGGTCGAGGCGGCGGCGGGCGGGGTCGGCGGCCTGCTGGTGCAGCTGGCGAAGGCGGCGGGCGCCGAAGTGGTCGGCGCCGCGGGCGGGCCGGCGAAGGTGGCGCACGTGGCCGGGCTGGGGGCGGACCTCGCGGTGGACTACCGGGATCCGGGCTGGGCGGACCGGGCCGGCGAGGTGGACGTCGTCTTCGACGGCGTGGGCGGCGCGATCGGCGCGGCGGCGTTCGGCCTGCTGCGCCGAGGCGGCCGGATGGCGGTGTACGGCCTCGCGGGCGGCGCGTGGGTCGACGTGTCCGAAGAGGACGCCGCGGCCCGCGGTGTCGAGCTGGTCCGGTCGATCGGCGAGCCGGAGGAGCTGCGGGCGTTCACCGAGTCGGCACTGGCGGAGGCGGCGGCGGGGCGGCTGGTGCCGGTGATCGGCCGGCGCTTCCCGCTGGAGAAGGCGGCCGACGCCCACGCGGCCATCGAATCCCGCACCACCCTGGGCAAAACCCTGCTGGTCGCCTGAGGGGACCCTGGAGCCGTGAATGTCGCATTGAGGGACTTGAAGTCCCTCAATGCGACATTCACGGCTTTCAGGCTTCCTGGGCGCGGGCCACGAACGGCGCCGGGTCGGCGAGGACGCGGTGGACGACCCGGCCCGCCGCTCCGAGGGTCGCCGCGTCGCTGCCGAGCCGGGACGCCGACAGCACCGGCGGTGCGCCGCGGAGCCCGCCGAGGCGGGTGGTCAGCACCTCCGCGACCGGCCCGGACACCCACGGGTACAGCTGTGTGAACACCCCGCCGAGCACGACGCGGTCGAGGTCCAGGAGGTTCACCGCCGACGTCAGCGCGATGCCGAGGGCGTGCCCGGCCGCCGCGCACGCGTCCAGCGCCGCACCGTCGCCGCGCTCGAGGGCGGCCAGCAGGGCGGACAGCGTCGGGGCCGCTCCGGCCGTCAGCAACGCTTCCTGCCCCGCGTACGTCTCCAGGCAGCCGCTTCCGCCGCAGCGGCAAGCCGGGCCGTCCGGCGCCACCACGACGTGGCCCAGCTCGCCGGCCAGCCCGGTCGCGCCGGAGTACAGCCTGCCGTTCACGACCAGGCCCGCGCCGATGCCGACTTCGCCGGACACGTAGAGGAAATCGCGTTCGCCGTCGCCGTACCAAAACTCGCCGAGGGCCGCGAGGTTCGCTTCGTTGTCCAGCTCGACCGGGATCGGCAGCCGCAGCAGGTCGGCCGGGCGGACGTCCTGCCAGCCGAGGTTGGGGGCGCTGAACAGCACGCCGTCGCCGACCGGGCCGGACACCGCCAGCACCGCGCCCGCCACCTCGAGTCCGAGCCGGTGGGTCTCCGTGAGCGCGTCCAAGGCCAGTGCCTGCAGCTCCCCCAGCACCTTCTTCGGCCGCGAGCCGCGGTTGTCGCGCTCGCGGCGGGCGGCGAACCGGACCTCGCCGGTGAGGTCGAGCACGCACACCGCGAGGTAGTCGACGTTGATCTCCAGCCCCAGCGACGCCATCCGCGCGCCGCTGAGCACGACCTCCACCCCCGGCCGGCCGCGCTCGCCCGCCCGTGCGGGCCCGGTCTCGGCGAGCAGTCCCGCGTCCACCAGGTCGCCGACGAGCTTCGAGACCGTGGACTTGGTGAGCCCGGTGACTTCGGCGAGCGCGGCCCGGGTGAGCGGGCCCCCGCGGCTGACCGCGCCCAGCACGACCTCGAGGTTGCGGGCGCGCATCTCTTCGTGCCGCACGGCCTGCGTCATCGTGTCCCTCCCGCGAAGCACTGTAACCCGGCCTCTTGACGCCTGGGACTCCCACAGCGCATATTTAGTCTATAACGTGAACTAAATGAAGGGACAGTCATGAGCGACTACGCTCCCCAGCCGGCCGACAAGTTCACCTTCGGCCTCTGGACCGTGGGCTGGCCCGCCAACGACCCGTTCGGGGTCGCGACGCGGGCGGCGCTCGACCCGGTCGAGACCGTGCACCGGCTGGCGGACCTGGGCGCCTACGGCGTGACGTTCCACGACGACGACCTCCTGGCCACCGAGCCGGACCGCGACAAGGCGATCGAGCGGTTCAAGAAGGCCCTCGCCGACACCGGCATGCGCGTCCCGATGGCGACGACGAACCTGTTCAACCACCCCGTGTTCAAGGACGGCGGCCTGACCAGCAACGACCGCGACATCCGGCGGTACGCGCTGCGGAAGGTGCGCCGGAACCTCGACCTCGCGGCCGAGCTCGGCGCGGAGACCTACGTCGTCTGGGGCGGCCGCGAAGGCGCCGAGTCGGACGCCGCGAAGGACGTCCGCGCGGCACTGGCCCGCTACAAGGAGGGCTTGGACCTGCTCGCGGACTACGTCGTCGAGAAGGGCTACTCGCTCCGGTTCGCGCTGGAGCCCAAGCCGAACGAGCCGCGCGGCGACATCCTGCTGCCGACGATCGGACACGCGCTGGGCTTCATCTCGCAGCTCGCGCGGCCCGAGATGTTCGGGCTCAACCCGGAGGTCGGGCACGAGCAGATGGCCGGGCTCAACTTCGTGCACGGCATCTCGCAGGCGCTGTGGCAGGGCAAGCTGTTCCACATCGACCTCAACGGTCAGCACGGCCCCAAGTACGACCAGGACCTGATCTTCGGCCACGGCGACGTGAAGAGCGCGTTCTTCCTCGTCGATCTGCTGGAGAACGCCGGCTACGAGGGCCCGCGGCACTTCGACTACAAGCCGATGCGCACCGAGGACGCCTCGGACGTGTGGGTGTCCGCGGCGGCGAACATGCGGACGTACCTGATCCTCAAGGAGAAGGCGGCGAAGTTCCGCTCGGACCCGGAGGTCGCGGAAGCCCTGGCGGCGTCCCGGGTCCCGGACCTCTCGACGCCGACGCTGGCCACGGGCGAGTCGTTCGACGACCTGCTGAACGACGAGTTCGACCTGGAGGAGGCGGCCCAGCGCGGCTACCACTTCACCCGGCTGAACCAGCTGGCCCTGGAGCACCTGTTCGGGGTTCGCTGACAGTCCGTGAATGGCACATTGAGGGACTTGAAGTCCCTCAATGTGCCATTCACGGCTTTGCGGCTACTTGGAGGAGAAAGCGGCGTCGAACGCCGCCGTGGGTGGGGTGAAGTTGAGCTTCCGGACGAACTCGAGGGCTTCGGGGGCGCCGGTGAGGCGATCCATGCCCGCGTCCTCCCACTCGATCGAGATCGGGCCCGTGTAGCCGATCGCGTTGAGCATGCGGAAGACGTCCTCCCACGGCACGTCGCCGTGGCCGGTGGAGACGAAGTCCCAGCCGCGGCGCGGGTCGGCCCACGGCAGGTGGGAGCCGAGCCTGCCGTTGCGGCCGTTGAGCTGCTTGCGGGCTTCCTTGCAGTCGACGTGGTAGATGCGGTCCTTGAAGTCCCACAGGAACCCGACCGGGTCGAGGTCCTGCCAGACGAAGTGCGACGGGTCGAAGTTCAGCCCGAACGCCTCGCGGTGACCGATCGCCTCGAGCGTCGCGACCGTGCTCCAGTAGTCGTAGGCGATCTCGCTCGGGTGCACCTCGTGGGCGAAGCGCACGCCGACCTCGTCGAACACGTCGAGGATCGGGTTCCACCGCGAAGCGAAGTCGGCGTACCCGCGCTCGATCATCGACGGCGGCACCGGCGGGAACATCGCCACCGTGTGCCAGATCGACGAGCCGGTGAACCCGACCACAGTGGACACGCCGAGCTTCGCCGCGGCGCGGGCGGTGGCCTTCATCTCCTCCGCCGCCCGCTGCCGGACGCCCTCTGCCTCGCCGTCGCCCCAGATCCGCGCCGGCAGGATGGCTTCGTGCCGCTCGTCGATCGGGTGGTCGCAGACGGCCTGGCCGACCAGGTGGTTCGAGATGGTCCACACCTTGAGGTCGTACTTGGCCAGCGTCTCGAGTTTCGCCTGGACGTAGCCGTCTTCGGCCAGCGCCCGGTCCACTTCGAAGTGGTCGCCCCAGCAGGCGATCTCCAGGCCTTCGTAGCCCCAGCCGCTCGCCAGTTCGCACACCTCCTCGAACGGCAGATCGGCCCACTGCCCGGTGAACAGCGTCAACGGTCGTGCCATGTCCTGACCTCCTGGGTGCGGTTACTCGGTACGGACAGCTGCCGCGAGCAGCAGTTCCTTCACTTCGGTGGCGTGGACCTTTTCGCGCGCGAACGCGGGGTCCGAGCACAGCAGCACCGGCCCGTCCTCGGCCGAGTCGGGCAGCCGGCCGTGGCTGCCGCGCACCGGCGCGGGGTCGAGCGGGACGACCTGCATCGAGTAGCGCAGGCCGAGTTTCTTGCGGGCCAGCGCGGAAGCGGCCTTGAGCTTGACCATCGGGTCGTTCGGGTCGAAGAACAGCTCGGCCGGGTCGTAGCCGGGCTTGCGGTGGATCTCGACGGTCTTCGCGAAGTCCGGCGCGCGGTCGTCGCTCAGCCAGTAGTAGTAGGTGAACCACGCGTCCGGCTCGGCGATCGCCACCAGCTCGCCGGCCCGCTCGTGGTCGATCCCGAACCCGGCCTGCGCCGGGCGGTCGAGCACGACGTCCACTCCGGACAGTCCGGCGACGATGTCGCGGACTCGCGGGATGTCCGCGGGATCGGCGACGTAGACGTGCGCGACCTGGTGGTCGGCCACCGCGAACGCGCGCGACGTCCACGGGTCGAGGTACTCCATGCCCGCCTGGACGTACACGTTGAGCAGGCCTTCACGGCGCAACGCGCGGTTGATGTCGACCGGCCGGTTCGCGTTCGTGATGCCGTACTCCGAGAGCGCGACGACGGTGTGCCCGCCCGCGGCCGCGAAGTCCAGCAACGGCTTCAACGCGGCGTCGATCTCCCGCGCGGCGGCCGCGGCCTGGGGCGCGTCCGGGCCGAAGCGCTGCAGGTCGTAGTCCAAGTGCGGGAGGTAGACCAGCGTGGTGTCGGGCTTGTCCTCGGTCATGATCTTCCGCGCGGCGGCGATGATCCACTTCGACGACGTGATCGCGGCCGTCGGACCCCAGTAGGTGAACAGCGGGAACTCGCCGAGGTCGCCGACCAGGCGGTCGTGCAGCTGCGGCGGGTAGGTGTAGGCGTCCGGGGACTTCTTGCCGTCCGCGTGGTAGATCGGCCGCGGGGTCACCGTCAGGTCGGTGTCCGCGCCCATCGCGTACCACCAGCAGACGTTCGCGACGCGATGCCCGGCCTGGGCGCGGCGAGCGGCGTCCCAGAACTTGTCGCCCCGCACCAGTTTGTTGTGCTGGCGCCAGAGCAAGACCTCGCCGAGTTCGCGGAAGTACCAGCCGTTGCCGACGATCCCGTGTCCGGCCGGGGTGAGCCCGGTCAGGAAGGTCGACTGCACCGAACACGTCACCGCCGGGAACACCGTGTCGAGCTGGGCGGTGAAGCCGGGTTCGGCCATCCTGCGCAGGTTGGGCATGTGCGGGAGCAGCCGCGGGGTCAGCCCGACGACGTCGAGGACCAGCAAACTCATGCGCACACCTCGCTGACGCTCGGTGCGGCCTGAGCCGAAAACGCAGTGTTGAATGATTCGTTCGCAAGCTCACTCATCGGGAAACCTCTTCCAAGCCTAAGGTGATCAGTTCACGCCGGGTCCAGTCCAGCTCGGCGGCGATGCCCGCGACGAGCCCGGCGTCGTCGGCGGGTGCGTCCGGGAGCACCTGCCAGGTGTAGGTCTCGACCTCGACGTGGTCGGTGCGCGCGGTCGCGCCGCCGAACAGCTCGGCGAGGGTCCCGGCCAGCACCGGCCGGGTCGACGTCAGCGGCGGCGCCGGGTCGGCGTGCAGCGGCACGTGGAAGTGCACGCGCCACGGCGCCGCCCCGGGCAGGCCGCCGGCCAGCGCGACGTCGAGGTCGTCGGCGCCCGGTGGCGCGCCTTCGTTGCTCTGGTGCAGGAACCGGGGCTCCACGAAGGACTCCAGCGCCCGCCGCGTGGCCGGGTCGGCCGGGTTCGCCGCCTCCAGGGCGGCCGACGCCTGGAGCTTGACGACGTCGAGCCCGGCGGCTTCGAGCCGCCCGAGCGCGGCCGCCGGGTCCTCGAACCCGACCGCGAGGTGGCAGGTGTCGAGACAGACGCCCAGCCAGTCCTTGTCCACTTCGGACAGCAGGGTGGCCGCCTGTGCGGTGGTCTCGATGACGCACCCGGGCTCCGGTTCGAACGCCACGCGCACCGGACGCTCCTGCTTCGCCAGCCCCTCGGCGAGCAGCTCGAGCCGGCCCCGGTCGTCACGCCATTCGGTGCGCCAGCCGAGCGGGAGTGTCGACACGCTGCCGCGCACGGCGTCGTCCGGCAGCAGTTCGGCGAGCAGCCGGGCCAGGTCGAGGGTGTAGGCGGTCCGTTCGGGCGTGGCCCAGTCCGGCCGGTACACCTTGTGCTTGACGACCGGGTCGTGGAAGCCCTGGTACGGGAACCCGTTGAAGGTGACGACCTCCAGGCCGCGCACGGCCAGCTCGGTCTTCAACGCGCAAACCGCGCCCGGGTCGGCGATCAGCTCGCTCGCCACCGGCCGGGCCAGCCACAGGCCGAGCCCGAGGCGGTCCACGCCCAGGCGTTCCCGCACCGGCTCGCCGAAGCGGGCCAGCTGGGCGAGCACGCCGTCGAGGCCCTCGGCCTGGTGCACGTTGGTGCAGTAGGCGAGGTGGACGAGCGTGCCGTCGCGGTGCCGGAACCTCACTTGCGGGCACCCCGCAAGATCGAGTTGCCCGCGAACTCGGCTTCCGGCGCCTCGCCGTCGAGAGAAAGGCGCCCGCTCTGGCCGTAGAACTCGACCGGGTTGCGCCACAGCACGAGGTCGACGTCGTCCTCGGTGAACCCGGCGGCCAGCATCGCGTCGCCGGTCCTGCGGGTCTTGAGCGGGTCGCTCTTGCCCCAGTCCGCCGCGGAGTTCACCAGCACCTTTTCGGTGCCGTATTCGCGAAGGATCGCGACCATCCGGTCCTCGTCCATCTTCGTGTCCGGGTAGATGGAGAACCCCAGCCAGCACCCGGACTCCTTGACCATGCGGACAGTCAGCTCGTTGAGGTGGTCGAGCACCACGCGGTCCGGCGCGATCCCCGACTCGCGGACGACCGCGATGCTCCGCTCGGTCCCGGCCGCCTTGTCGCGGTGCGGGGTGTGCACGAGCGCGGGCAGGTCGTGGTCGATCGCCAGCGCGAGCTGCGCGGCGAACGCCTTGTCCTCCTCGGCGGTCATCGAGTCGTAGCCGATCTCGCCGACCGCGACCACGCCGTCCTTCTCGAGGTAACGTGGCAACAGCTCGAGCACCGGCGCGCAGCGCGGATCGTTGGCCTCCTTGGGGTTCAGCGCGATCGTGCAGTGGTGGGCGATGCCGAACTGGCTCGCGCGGAACGGCTCCCAGCCGACGAGGGAGTCGAAGTAGTCGGTGAAGCTGCCGACGTTCGTGCGGGGCTGGCCCAGCCAGAACGCCGGCTCGACGAGCGCGCGGACGCCGGCGGCGTGCATCGCCGCGTAGTCGTCCGTGGTCCGCGAGCTCATGTGGATGTGGGGGTCGAAGATGCGCATCAAGCGTCCTGTTCGTGCAGCAGCGGAAGGAGGTCGGCGGGCACTTCCCGGCCCGCGGCGGTGCGCTCGGCGGCGAACGACCGCAGCATGCGCCGCAGCTCACCGTCGGTCCGGCGGGCCAGCCCGGCGATGCCGGCCAGGGGAATGCCCATGAAAACGCACTTGAGGACGCCGTGGCGGTACGCGGCGGCGTCGAGGTGCGTGGCGGCGTACTCGCCCATGGCGGCGGTGACGAGCCGGGTGTCGTTGGTCCGCAGGGCGTCCGCGACGAGCTCGAGCCCCGCGTCCCCAATGTCCGCGGTGTCCAATTCGGACAGTCCATGGAGGACGGCCCGTTTCTCGGCCGCGTCGCCGTAGCGGTAGAGATCGGGCATCTCGGCGGCCGCGCCGGGCGCGGCCCGCAGCAGCCGGACCCGCGCCACGTCGTCGACCGTCCACCCCGGGGTGGCCGACGGGCCCCGGCCGACCCGGCGGCCGACCGCGGGGAACAGCGTGCGCAACGCCGTCGCGTCGGCGGCGACGTCGTGCAGGGCCTTTTCCAGCCAGGCGTTCACGCGGTCACCGCCTTGCGCAGGAACTCCAGGGACTCGCGGGCGATCCGGGGTGCCGCGTGGCTGTCCCGCGGCAGTTCGACGGCGACCAGCCCGGGGTACGGCGCCAGCGCTTCCAGCACGGGCGGGAAGTCGATCTCCCCGTGGCCGAACTCCAGGTGCTCGTGCGTGCCGCGGCGCATGTCGTCGATCTGGACGTTGACCAGCCGTGGCAGCGCGCGACGCACGCAGTCCGGCACGGACGCGGACTCGTTGCACCGGCAGTGCCCGATGTCCAGCGTCAGCCCGAACCGCTCCGGATCGCCGAGCCGGTACGAAAGCTCGAAGTAGCCGTCGAGGTCCTCGACGAGCATTCCGGGCTCGGGCTCGAACCCGAGCTTCACGTCGTGCTCGTCGGCGGCCTTGAGCACGTCGGCACACCCGGCGACCAGGTGGTCCCAGGCGTCCTCTGTGGACAGTTCGCCGGGTTTGTTGCCACTCCAGAAAGACACGGCTTCCGCGCCGAGGTCGGCGGCGATCTCGACGGCGCGGGTCAGGAACTCGACGCGCCGGGCCCGGTCCGGGTCGAGGAACGTCGGCGAGTGCTTGCGCCACGGGTCCAGCAGGAACCGCGCCCCGGTCTCGATCACGACGGCGAGGCCGAGCCGGTCGAGGTCCGCGGCGACGTCGGCGACGCGCCGCGCGAGGTCCGGCGCGAACGGGTCGAGGTGCTGGTGGTCGAGGGTGAGCGCGACCCCCTCGTACCCGAGGTCCGACAGGACGCGCAGGGCGTCCCCGAGACGGTGGTTGGCGAAGCCGTTGGTGCCGTAGCCGAATCTCATGTCGGCGACACCTTCCGGCTCAGTGCCCGCGCGATCGGGAACGCGGCGGCCACGGCCAGCGCCGAGCGCCATGCCCCGGTGCGGGCGATCAGCCCGGCCTGCAGCGGGATCATCCCGTGGATCCCCGCGCCGACCGCGCGCCGGATCTGCGGCGCGGCCGGGTCGCGGATGGCGTCGAACTGCGCCCGCCCGGTCGTCAGCGCGTACGTCCCGAGCAGCGCCGAGGCCAATGGCCCGACGCGGCCGGCGGCGACGCGCACCCCGGCCGTGGCGGCCAGGGTGGCCGCGGGCAGCGCCGGCCGAGCACCGTCCACTTCGGACCGGGACAGCGCGGTCACGGCCAGGGTGTGCGCTCCGACGGTCAGCGCCGCGGGCAGCGCGGGCTTGGCCCCGCCCGCCCCGAGCAGGACGTCGAGGACGCGGGTCGCGGCCATCGCGACCGGGCCGAGCGCGGTCTCCTTGAGCACGAAGTCGTACGCCCAGACGGTCGCGGCGAGCGGCAGGGCGACGCGCAGCGCCCGCCGTCCCCCGGCGACGGCGGCGATGCCGAGGCCACCCGCGGTCAGCCCGGTCGCGACGCCGAGCGCGGTGCCGGGCTTGACCCGCCCGGACGGGATCGGCCGCTCGGGCCGTTCCATCGCGTCGAGGTGGCGGTCGGCGTAGTCGTTGAGCGCCATGCCCGCCCAGTACAGACAGACGGACGCGCCGGTCAGCGCCAGGGTGCGGCGGCCGAACGGCCACCCCGAGGCGGCGGCCCCGGCGACGGCGTCGCCGGGCACGGTCAGCGCCGCGGGGGCGCGGACGAGTTCGACGAGCGCCTTCACCGGTGCGCCCACTCGCGCAGGGCCGCGTACTGCGAAGCCAGGTCGTGCGGGCCGGCGCCGACGGGGTCCTTGAAGAAGAACCCGAACTCGGCGATCGGCCCCGCCACGCCGTCGCGGCACGCCTTGCCGGTCAGCCGGGCGAGGTCGAGCACCAGTGGCGCGGCGAGCGCCGAGTCGCAGCCCTGCCAGGTGAGCTGCAGTGTCATGCGGGCGCCGAGGAACCCCTCGAACAGGACGTGGTCCCAGGCGGTCTTCCAGTCGCCGAGCGCCGGGACGTAGTCGATGTGCACCTCGCCGCCGACCGAGCCGCCGAGGTTCCGCTCCAGCACCTGCTGCTTCGACGCGTTCTTGCTCGACGCCGCGCCGGGGTCGGCGAGCGTGGCGCCGTCGCCACCGCCGAGCAGGTTCGTGCCCGACCACGCGAGGACGTTCAGCCCGCGCTGGGCGAACATCGGCGCGAGCACCGACCGCAGCAGCGTCTCGCCGGTCTTGCCGTCCCGGCCCGCGTACGGCTGGCTCGCCGTGCGGGCCAGCTCGTCGAGCGCGGGCAGCCGCGCCCCCGTGGACGGAGTGAAGTCGACAAATCCACAACCGGCGCGGAACGCGGCGTAGGCGTACTGCGCGCTGGGCGGCAGCACCTCCAGCGCGCCCTCCAAAGCGGCGAGGGACTCGTGGGCCGGGTGTGGCGCACAGGGTGGCTCGGTGGAGGAAACGTTGATCACGACGACGTGGTCCAGCCCCGCGCGGAACTCGGTCAGATCCGCGACGATCTGGTCGATCGCCGCCCGCCCGCCCCCGGACGGCGCCGGGCGCAGCCGCGCTTCGGCCGCTTCCAGCTCGGCGCTCACCGGACCGGGCAGCGCCGGCGGCAGCACCCCCGCCGCCGCCAGCTGATCGGCCCGCTTGACCAGCGGTGTGTCCACGACGTCGTGGCCCCCGAAGACCAGGTCCCCCAAGCCGGGCAGCTCAGCCCCGGCGAAGTCCGGCAGCTCGGTCACGCACCCCGTGCGCGCGGCGAGTCCCGCGCGCATCGCGGCCGCCCCGGCGACGGCCGTCGTGGCCACCGACCCGCGGGCGCCGACCAGCCAGACACCGATCTTCCCCATCATTTCCTCCACCTCTTCGGCAACTCAGCCCGCGCCGGCGACTCCCCCGGCTACGCGGGTCCAGACACTGTTCGCCGCGGCACTCTCCTCGACGGCGGCGAGCACCCGCTGCACCTGCAGCCCGTCCGCGAAGGACGGTTCCGGGTTCTCGCCCGCGGCGAGTGCGGCGAGCAGATCACGCACCTCGTGGGTGAACGTGTGCTCGTAGCCGAGCCCGTGCCCCGGCGGCCACCAGGCGCCGACGTACGGGTGTCCGGGCTCGGTGACCTGGATGCGGCGGAAACCGCCGAGCTCCGGGTCCTCGGTGTGGTCGTGGTAGGCGAGTTCGTTCATCGCCTCGAAGTCGAAGGCGAGACTGCCCGCGGAGCCGTTGACCTCCAGGCGCAGCGCGTTCTTGCGGCCGCTCGCGAACCGCGTCGCCTCGAAGCTGCCGACGGCGCCGTCCGCGAACCGGGCCGTGAACAACGCGGTGTCGTCGACGGTGACCCGTCCGCGTTCGGCCGCCTTCGTCGCCGACAACCCCGCCGAAGACGCGACGAGGGGCCGTTCGGTCACGAAGGTCTCGGTCAGCCCGCTGACGCCGGTGATCAGCGAGCCCGTCACGAACTGGGCGAGGTCGACCGCGTGCGCGCCGATGTCTCCCAACGCGCCGGAACCGGCCTTCTCCTTCCGCATCCGCCAGACGAGCGGGAACTCCGGATCGACGATCCAGTCCTGGAGGTACTGCGCCCGGACGTGACGAACGTCGCCCACGCGGCCCTCGGCCACGAGCCGCCGCGCGAGGGCGATCGCCGGCACGCGCCGGTAGTTGAACCCGACCATGGACCGCACCCCGCGGGCCGCCGCCTCGGCCGCCGCCAGGGCCATGGCCTCGGCTTCGGCGACCGTGTTGGCCAGCGGTTTCTCGCACAGCACGTGCTTGCCCGCGGCGAGCGCGGCCAGCGCGATCTCCGCGTGCGTGTCGCCGGGCGTGCAGATGTCCACCAGATCTACATCGCCGGACTCGATCAAGCGTTTCCACTCGGTCTCCACCGAGGCCCAGCCGAGCTTCGCCGCGGCGGCCTCCGCGGCCGCCCGGTCGCGGCCGCAGAGCACCGCCATCCGCGGTGTCACCGGGAGGTCGAACGCCCGGTGCACGGTCCGCCACGCCTGCGAGTGGGCGGCACCCATGAAGGCGTACCCGATCATGCCCACCCCGATCCGCCCGCCGCTCATTCGAACGACACCGGCAGGTACTTGTCCACGTTCTCCTTGGTGACGACCGCGGAGAACAGGGTCACGGTCGCCGGGATCTCCTGTTCGGCCAGATCACCGAGGCCCTTCGCCTGGCCGAGCAGCCGGGCCAGCTTGACCGCCGAGGCGGCCATCGTCGGCGGGTAGAGCACGGTCGCCTTGAGCACGGAGGAGTCCGACTTGATCTGCTCCATCGCCGCCTTCGAGCCGGCGCCGCCGACCATGAGGAAGTCCGACCGGCCGGCCTGCTTCACCGCCTGCAGCGCGCCGACACCCTGGTCGTCGTCGTGGTTCCAGATGGCTTCGAACTTCGGGTGCGCCTGCAGCAGCTCGGCCATCCGCGCCTGCCCGGTCGGCACGGTGAACTCCGCGGCCGCGCGGCCGATCTTGCGGATGCCGGGGAAGTTCGCCAGCGCGTCGTCGAAGCCCTGGGTGCGCTGGCGCGTCAGCTCCAGGGTGTCGATCCCGGCCAGCTCGAGCACCGTCCCCTTCCCGCCGAGCTTCTGGCCGATGTAGTTGCCCGCGTTGACGCCCATCCGGTAGTTGTCGCCGCCGATCCACGTGCGGTAGCTCTGCGGCGAGTCGAAGATGCGGTCCAGGTTGATCACCGGGATGCCCGCGTCCATCGCCTTCCGCCCGGCCGGGGTGAGCTGCTTGCCGTCGGCGGGCAGCACGACCAGGACGTCGACCTTGCGGTTGATCAGCGCGTCGACCTGCGCCGACTGGGTGGCCGCGTCGTTCGACCCCTCGGCGACGACGAGTTCGACGTCCGGGTGGCGCCCGGCTTCCGCCTTCGCGTTCGTGGTGATGGCGTTGAGCCAGCCGTGGTCGGCCTGCGGCCCGGCGAACCCGACGGTCACCTTCTTGCCCGGGGTGTCGGCCGCGCCCTGGGTGACGGTCGCGGCGGCCGGTTCGTCGGAGTTGCCCGTGCACGCGGCGAGCGTGCCGACGCCGAGGGCGGAGGCGCCGGCGAGGAAAGCTCGTCTGCGGAACGTGCTGTCGGTGCTGGTCATCGGGAATTCCTCTCGGTCGAATACCGGCGCTGGATCAGGACGGCGAGCACGATGATCACGCCCTTGGCGAGCTGCTGTACCGCGGTGGGCAGGTTGTTGAGGGTGAACAGGACGCTGATGGTGGTGAAGACCAGGACGCCGAGGACGGACCCGACGAGCGTGCCGCGGCCGCCGGAGAGCAGGGTGCCGCCGATGATCACCGCGGCGATGGCGTCGAGCTCGTAGAGGTTGCCGTTGCCGCTGGTGCCGGAGCTGGTCAGGATGATCAGCATCACGCTGGCGATGCCGCAGCACAGCCCGGACAGGACGTACAGCAGGCAGGTGTGCAGCCGGACGTTGAGGCCGGCCAGCCGCGCGGCTTCGAGGTTGCCGCCGATGGCGTACGTGCGGCGGCCGAACGTGGTGCGGTTGAGCACGATCCACCCGGCGACGGCGACCGCCGCGAAGATCAGCACCAGCGGCGGGACGCCGAGCACGTAGCTGTCCTGGTAGCCGAGGTCGACCAGCGCCTGGTTCTTCGTCGACACGGTCTGCGTGCGGCCCTGCGAGATCTGGATGGCCAGGCCGCGCGCGGAGGCGAGCATGGCGAGGGTGCCGATGAAGGCGACGAGCCGGCCGTACGCGATGAGCAGCCCGGTCACCAGCCCGCAGCCGAGGCCGACGGCGAGCGCGCAGAACACGATCCCGCCGATCCCGAACGACTGCGTGGCCTTCGTCGTCGCCCAGACCGTCGCGAGCGCGACCACCGCGCCGACCGACAGGTCGATGCCGCCCCCGATGATCACGAACGTCATGCCGACGGTGATCACGCCGATCACCGACGCCTGGGTCAGCAGCAGCACCAGGGTGCCGGTGCTGAGGAACTGGCCCGGCTCGGTGAGCGCCCCGATCACCACCAGCACCGCGAGGACGCCGACCAGGCCGAGGTTGCGGACCTCGGCGAGCCGTCTCCGCTCGGACACCGCCGCCGGCTCTTCGGGGGTCCGGGTGGCGGAGCCCCCAGCCGGGGGCGAAGCCCCGTTCGTGTCAGCCGGCTCAGCCACCTGTTCAGTCATGGACGTGCTCCTCCAGGATGAGATCCAGCACGCGGCGCTCGTCGAGCTCGCGCGCGTCGGCTTCGGTGACGACGTGACCTTCGCGCAGCACCAGCACCCGGTCGGCCAGCCCGAGCACCTCCGGCAGTTCGCTGGAGACCAGCAGGATCGCGACGCCGGAGTCGGCGAGCTCGCGGATCACGCGGTACAGCTCCGCCCGCGCGCCGACGTCCACGCCGCGGGTCGGCTCGTCGAGCAGCAGCACCCGGCAGCCCTTGAGCAGCCAGCGCGCGACGACCGCCTTCTGCTGGTTGCCGCCGGAGAGCTTGCCGGCCACGCGGCGGACGTCGGCCGGGCGCAGGTCGAGGGCTTCGGTGTGGGTGCGCGCGGCGTCCGTCTCGGCCTTCGCGCTGAACCAGCCGAACCGCGCGTACCGCCGCAGCGACGGCAGGGAGACGTTGCGGGCCACGGAGTCGTGCAGCAGCAGCGCCTGGCTCTTGCGTTCCTCCGGCGCCAGGCCGAGCCCGCCGCGGACCGCGGCTCCGACGCCGTTCTTCAGGGGCTTGCCGGCCAGCCGGATCTCCCCCGCCGTCGCCTTGCGAGCACCGTAAACCGTCTCGAGGACCTCCGACCGGCCCGAGCCGACCAGCCCGGCGAGCCCGAGGATTTCGCCTTCCCTGAGCGAAAAACCGACGTCCTCGAACGCGCCCGTCAGGCTCAGGCCGGTGACGCCGAGGATCTCCGGCTTGCCGTCGTGGGCGTTCTTTTCCGGCCGCGGCGGGAACGGGAACTCGACGCGGCGGCCGGTCATCCTGGCCACCAGGTCCCCGGTCGGCGTGGTGCGCGCGGGCAGCCCGGCGGCGACGGTCCGGCCGTCCTTGAGCACGCTCACCCGGTCGCCGATCTCGCGGATCTCGGCCAGCCGGTGGGAGATGTAGAGCACCGCGACCCCGCGCGCGGTGAGCCCGCGGATCACCCGGAACAGGTTCGCCACCTCGTCGGCGGCGAGCACCGCGGACGGCTCGTCGAGCACGATCAGCCGCGCGTCGAGCGAGAGCGCGCGGGCGAGGCTGACGATCTGCTTGCCCGCCGCGGACAGCGTGCCGACCTCGCGCTCGGGGCGGATTTCCCGGTGGCCCAGCCGTTCCAGCAGCTTCCGCGCCTCGGCCCGCATGGTGGTGCGGCGGACGAAGCCGCCGCGGGCCTGCTCGTGGCCGAGGAAGACGTTCTCCGCCACGGAAAGGCCGTCGACCAGGTCGAGCTCCTGGTAGAGCGTGGCGATGCCGTGGCGGATCGCCGCGGTCGGGTTCGGCAGCCGCACCGGGGTGCCGTCGATCCGGATCTCGCCGGTGTCCGGCCGGTGCGCGCCGGCCAGCACCTTGATCAGCGTCGACTTCCCGGCGCCGTTCTGCCCGAGCAGGCAGTGCACCTCGCCGGCCTCGACGCTCAGCTCGACGTCGTCGAGCGCGCGCACGCCGGGGAACTCCTTGCCGATCCCGGCCATCTCCACGAGCGTCATCCGCTGTCCCTTTCCGCCCGCACCGGCACCAGCGCCGGATCGTCGAACACCGCCTGCAGCGCGACGTGCGCACCGCCCCGCGAAGCCGCGGAGAACCCGAGCCAGGACAGCTCGACGCGGCAGCCCCCGATGTCCGGGGCGATCACCCTGGCCCGCAGCTCGGCCATCATCGGACCGAGCAGGTACGGCCCGAGCTGCGCGAAGTAGCCGCCCAGCAGCACCACGCGCGGGTTGAAGACGTTGATCAGCACCGCGGCGCCGACGCCGAGACCGGTGCCGACCTGCGCGAGCGCGTCGAGCGTCCGCTTGTCCTTCAGCTGGGCGCGACGGCGGATCATGTCGAGCCGCTGTTCGAGGTCGAGCGACGGGTCGTGCACCGGATCGCTCGGCGACGCGGCCAGCCGCAGCATCCCGGCCAGCCCGACGAGCGTCTCCCAGCAGCCTCGCCGGCCGCAGCCGCAGACCCGGCCCGCCGGGTCGAGCTGGATGTGCCCGATCTCGCCGGAGAACCCTTCCGCGCCCCCGAGCAGCCTGCCCCCGGAGATCACCCCGCCGCCGACGCCGATTTCGCCGGTCAGGTACACCAGGTCGGCGGTGCCGGCGACGCTGCCCATCGCGTATTCGCCGAGCGCGCCGAGGTTCGCGTCGTTGGCCGTCCGGATCGGGAACGACGGCGGGCCGAGCCGCCGGGTCAGCCGGTCGGTGATGCCGCGGACCACCGGGACGTCGGTCCAGTGCAGGTTCGGCGCGAAGGCGACGGTGCCGCTCGTGACGTCGACCAGCGCCGGGATGCCGACGGTCACGCCGGCCGGCAGGGCCCCGAGCCGCCGGCATTCCCGCAGGGCCCGCGCGGTCAGCTCGGCGCCGGCGTCCAGCACCTTCTCCACCGGCAGAGCCTGCACGTCGAGCGCCACGCGTTGTTCGAAAAGGACGGTGCCGGTGAGGTCGAGGGCGAGCGCGGTCAGGTAGTCGACGTTGATCTCCACGCCGATTCCGCCGACGTCCCGGCCGTCCAGCTCGACGATCGTCCCCGGCCGCCCGACCGAACCGGCGCGCTCCCGCTCGCCTTCACGGGCCAGCCCGCGTTCGACGAGTTCGCCGACCAGGCTCGACACGGTCCCCTTGTTCAGCCCGGTGTCCGCGGCGATCCCCGCCCGCGACCGGGGCCCCGCGTCACGCAGGTGCCGCAGCACCAACGCGAGGTTGCTCCGGCGGACGGCGGCCTGATCGGCCGGGCGCGCCGGTTTGAGCGAGAAGGAGGAGTCCACGCCGACACCACCCCAGTTCGTCTGGTGGGACAACAAATTAGGTCGGGCGGAACGAGCGGGTCAACGACGTTTGTCCGGGAGCGGTCCGGGCCCGCCGCCGCCAAAGCCGAGCTGACCAGCGAAACTATCGAACGCGGACAGCGAGCTGTCCCACGGATGGAGCACGGGTTCGGGTGCGCGTCCGGCTTAATCCCACGTCCGAACGGGCGCGGCTCCCCCGGTGTCCCGGTGGGCGGGAGGTTCGGCGGGCGGGCGGCCCGCCGCGCCGGACCACCGCGGCCGACGCGGAAGTGTCGGCAGGAGTGATGAAACTTTCAGCGGACCCCGGCCCGTTTCGACGCCCGGGAACGGGTACCCGCAGGATGAACCGGCCCCACCGAAAGGAATCCTTTGTGACCAGCGTGCCCGTGATCGAACTCGACAACGGCGTGCGGATGCCGCAACTCGGCTACGGCGTGTTCCAGGTCCCGGACGACGAGACCACCGCCGCCGTGACGGCCGCCCTCGAAACGGGCTACCGCAGCATCGACACCGCCGCCGTCTACGGCAACGAAGCCGGCGTCGGCCGGGCGATCGCCGAGTCCGGCATCGCCCGCGACGAACTGTTCGTCACCACCAAGCTGTGGAACTCCGCGCAGGGCTATGACTCGACGCTGAAGGCGTTCGACGCAAGCCTGGCCAAGCTCGGCCTGGAGCAGCTGGACCTCTACCTGATCCACTGGCCGACGCCCGCGCGTGACCGCTACCTCGACACCTGGAAAGCGTTCGAAAAGCTCTACAAGGACGGCCGGGTCCGCGCGATCGGCGTGTCCAACTTCCAGCCCGCGCACCTGGAGCGCCTGCTCGACGCGGCCGAGGTCGCGCCGTCGCTCAACCAGGTCGAACTGCACCCCTACCTGCAGCAGGCGGAACTCCGCGAGTTCGACGCGAAGCACGGCATCGCGACGGAGGCGTGGAGCCCGCTCGCCAAGGGCGGCAGCCTGCTCGGCGACCCGGTGATCGCCGACCTCGCGGTGAAGTACACCCGCACGCCCGCGCAGATCGTCCTGCGCTGGCACCTGCAGCTGGGCAACGTCGTGATCCCGAAGTCCGTTACGCCGTCGCGGATCGAACAGAATTTCGACCTGTTCGGGTTCACCCTCTCGGAGGAAGAGATGGAGTCGCTGCGGCCGCTGGACCGCGGCGAGCGCACCGGCCCGGACCCGGACACCTTCAACGCCGCCTGATCGAGTGAACGTTTGAAGGCCGTGAATGGCACATTGAGGGACTTGAAGTCCCTCAATGTGCCATTCACGGCACCGAGGTCACCGCTTGCGGGCGACGCCACCCAAAGTGAGGAAGTTCAGTTCGCTCAGCGGGTGCATGCGGGGCCCGTCCGGCCACCATTCGTGCAGGTGGACCAGTCCCGGCGGGAGCAGTTCCGTGCCCTCGAATAACGCCATGATCTGCTCGCGAGTGCGGTAGACGCTGCCCAGGCCGGTGCCTTGGAAACTCGTCTCCAGCAGCCGGGCCAGCTCCTGGCGGGGCGAGTCCTCTTCCGGGTCGAAATTGTGCGTGAGCAGCAGGTACGACCCCGGCGCGAGCGCGTCGACGTACTCCGCGACGATCGCCTTCGCGCGCTCGAAGTCGTCGATGTGGTGGATGATCGAGGTCAGGATCAGCGCCACCGGCCTGGAGAAGTCGAGGTACTCCTTGACGACTTCGTCGGCCAGCGTGTCGGCCGGCCGCGTCAGGTCGGCGCCCGTGACGTGGGTCAGGTAGTTCTCCTCGAGCAGCGCCCGGCCGTGCACCTGCACGACCGGGTCGTTGTCGACGTACACCACCTGCGCGTCCGGGTTGTACCGCTGCGCCACCTCGTGGGTGTTCTCCGCCGTCGGCATCCCGGAACCCAGGTCGAGGAACTGGTCGAGGCCGCGGTTGCCGGCGAGGAACCGCACCGCGCGCATCAGCCAGTCGCGGTGCTCCTTCGCCATCGCCTGCGCGCCGGGCGCGATCGCCAGCAGGCGCCGCATCGCTTCGCGGTCGACCTCGTAGTGGTCGTGGCCGCCGAGCAGCGCGTCGGACAGCCGGGCCAGGCTCGCCTTGCTGAAATCGAGGGAGGCCGAGCCACCCTCGATCCCGGACCGCAGGTCGCCAGGCGTCATCGGCTGACCTCCCACTCTTCGCGGGGTGGACGGCGCCCCTGCCCGGGCTCGTTCACCGTGTCCGGCAACGGACAGTGCTCAGACTACGACATGCGGTGCACCAAGTGAACCGGACACAAGGGCCCTGCCTGCGAGGGAGGACTACCCGAAGCGGAGTTCACTCCAGTGGCGTCCACCGTCCGTGGTCCGGTACACGGCGGAGCCGCCGGCGGCGTCCGGTTGGCCGTCGACGACGACACCGGTGCCGCGGCCGGGGAAGTCGAGATCGGCGAGGGCGAACCCGCGGTCGGCCAGCACCGTCGTCGTCCAGGTGCGGCCGCCGTCGGCCGTGCTGTGCAGGAAACCGGTGCCGCCACCCACGGCCGCGACCGTCGCGGACGACGGCGACGCCGCGCCGAAGCCCTGCGTGATCCCGGTGAAGGGTGCCGCGTCGGCGCCGCTGAACGTCCCGCCCAGCCGCGGCGCGTGGCGCAGGAGCCGTTCCGTCGAACCGGGTCGCGGCGAGCCGGGGCTGCTGCTGCACAACGCCGCGACCTGCTGGTCCCGGACTCCGGCGAGCGACGCGACGGAACCCTCCGGGCAGGGCGAGGCGGCCGAGGTCAGGAGGGCGCCGTCGCGCGAAGTCCAGTACCGCTCGGTGCCGTAGTCCGCGCCGAGCGCGACCTGAAGGCCGCCGCCGACGGCCAGGTCGCCGTAGGTGAGGCCGCCGGTGACCGCGAACCCGGGCACCGGGACCAGCACCGGCGAGCCGGCGGCCGCCGAGTACAGCAGCGTCGAGCCGCGGCCCTCGCCGTAGGTGGTGACCACGGCGAAGACGCGGCCGCCGGTTTCGGCGATCTTCGACAGGAAGAACGGTTCCCGCGCGCCGGCCAGGCCGACCGGGTGCCAGCTCCGGCCGCCGTCCCGGGTCGTGCGGACGTGGACGCCGTCGTTGACGTAGGCGACGCGGTCGGTGACGAACTTCAGCGCGACGTGGTTGTGGTTGTCCGGCAGCGGCATCGGCGGCGCGCCCAGCCGCCGCCAGTGCCGTCCGCCGTCGGTGGTGCCCAGCAGCGCCGGGCACCACGACTCCGCGCAGGGCGAGTAGCCCAGGACGTACCCGGTGTCCGGCCCGGTCCAGCTCGTCGACGCGGGCCGGAACCCGGCCGGGACCACGGTTTCCGCCGTCGCGGGCAACGCGAACGAGGCCAGCAGGGCGAGGAGGGACACCAGCAGCGCCGTGCGCCGGGGAGTTCTCATGATCACCTGGACGTCCCGCGTGAGACGGGGTTGCGCCCCCGCGCCCCTCTGCCCGGTTTCGCCCCCGTCACAGCCGGGTATTCCCCCGGGGCACCGTACGCCCCAACCGTGTCCGCCGCGATCGACGGGACAGCCGAAAGGACGGCGACGACGATGCCGTATCCACCGCCCCAGGAGCCGTACGAACCGCGGTACGAGCCCGCGGAAACCGAAGAGGTCGTGGAACGCACCCACCCGCGCCTCCGAATGGTGCGCACGATCAACGCCCTCATCCACCTCGTGTGCGTGCTGTTCGCGTTCGTCCTCGCCGTGCACATCGTGCTGGTGCTGGGCGAAGCGAACTCGGCGAACGGCTTCGCCCACCTGATCAGCGAGTGGTCGTCGGGCGTCTCCCTCGGCCTGCGCAACCTCTTCACGCCGGACTCGGAGAAGCTGCGGACGTTCCTCAACGACGGCCTCGCCGCCGTGATCTGGCTCGTCGTCGGCGGCATTTTGACCGACGTCGTGACGCGCGTCGGGGTGCCGGGGCCGAAGCGGGTCTGGTACCGGCGCAGCTACCGCTGAGGACCGTAGTCAAGGATTCCGCTGCCGCGCAAGCGGTCAACGGAACGGCCGTGAATGGCACATTGAGGGACTCTATGTCCCTCAATGTGCCATTCACGGCTTTGGGCGAGCACCTGAAACCGGGCCAATCGGGCAGCTTGACAGCTCGCTGCCGCAGCCGAACCGGCGCCGAAACGGAAGAAGGCCTCCCCGGACTCGGGGAGGCCTTCTTCGTCATCGTCAGTGCTGGGGCTGTTCGACGCCGGGTTTGACGGGCTCCGGCTCGGTCTCGGGCTGGACCTCGTCGGCGATATCGGTGCCACGGGGTGTGGGAACGCCCTCGGCGGCGATCGCATCGAAGTGTTCACGGCACCAGCGGCCGTAGCGCCTCGCGTACACAGTCATCGCGTCCACCTCCTCTCCACGGGCGGTCCGATTCACACCCTCAGCGTCCTCCGCCGGAGCATCGAAAGCCAACAGATTTAAGCGGGACTTAACACACCCGATCGGGTGGCAGTCCACAGAGGACCAAGTCAGCCCGCGAACTCGCGCACGACGGTGCGGCAGAACGCCGGCAGGTCGTCCGGGTTGCGGCTCGAGACGAGGCCCTTGTCCACTACAACCTCTTCGTCGACGACCGTGCCCCCGGCGTTACGGATGTCGGTCCGGATGCTCGGGTACGACGTCAGCCGGCGACCGCGGACGACGTCCGCTTCGACCAGCGTCCACGGACCGTGGCAGATCACCCCGACCGGCTTCCCCGACCGGACGAAGTCGCCCGCGAACTTCACCGCGGCCTGGTCCGTCCGGAGGTTGTCGGGGTTCATCGTGCCGCCGGGCAGCAGCAGGGCGTCGAAGTCGTCGACGTCCACGTCCGCGACCTTGCGGTCGACCGGGAACCGGTCACCCTTGTCGATGTCGCCGTTCATCGCCTGGATCTCGCCGGTGTCCAGCGACACCAGCTCCACCGTCGCGCCTTCGTCGAGCACGGCCTGGCGCGGTTTCTCCAGTTCGACCTGTTCGACGCCGTCCGCGGCCAGGATCGCGACCCGGCGTCCCTGCAGTGCGTTCGCCATGGGAGTCCTCCGTCGGGATTGGTGCACCCGAGAATTACCCTCTCCGGCCGCGGCCAAACCCAGTCCACAAAGGACAGTTCAGGGACATCCGGGGCTTCGCCCCGGGCCGGGGGCTCCGCCACCCGGACCCCCGCAAGCAATCAGTCCGCGCACTCCACGGCCAGCACGGCGATGTCGTCGTGGGCGGAGCTGCCGAGCCAGTCGCGCACGGCCTGGCGCAGCCGCCGCACCACCTCGCGGGCCGGCTCGCCCGCCCCGGCCGCCAGCACCGCGCGCAGCCGGTCGTCGCCGAACAGCTCGGTCTGGTTGTGCCGGTTGCGGGCCTCGGTGATGCCGTCGGTGTAGAGGAGGCAGATGTCCCCGCGCTCCAGCCGCACCCCGGCCTCGGCGAACCTGGCCTGCGGCGAAATGCCGACCAGCGTGCCCGGCACGGTGACCTCTTCGACGACGCCCGCCCGGCGGACGATCAGCGGCGCCGGGTGCCCGCCGGAGGCCAGCGTCAGGTCGACGCCCCCGGCGGACGGCCGCGCCGTGCCCAGGACGAGGGTGGCGAACCGGCTGCTGCCGCCGGCGATGAGCAGTTCGTTGAGCAGCCGCAGCAACGTGCGGCCGTCGCGTTCGACCATGGCGAGCGCGGTCAGCGCGTGCCGGACCCGGCCGGTGAGCGCCGCGGCCTCGGGACCCTTGCCGCAGATGTCGCCCAGCACGAGGAACGCGCTGCCGTCGTCGTGGGCGAGGACGTCGAAGAAGTCCCCGCCGACCGCGAGCACGCCGCCCGCCGGCTCGTACCAGGTCTCGAACCGGGCGCCGTCGAGCTCGGGCGGGTCGACCGGCCGCAGCGTGGTCTCCAGGCCGCGGGTCGCCTCCTCCTGCCAGGCGTAGCGCTGGGCGTTGGCCAGCGCCGTCCCCGCCGCCGTGGCGAACTTTACCGCGGCGCGGGCCTGCTCGGCACCGAACTCGGGGTCGGCGCGGCGGCCCAGCAGCAGGGCGCCGTTCACCCCGGCGCTCGTGTTCGTCCCGAGCGAAACGACCGAGACGTCGGCGTGCCCGGCGAACCGGTCGGCGACGACCGGCGGCAGCGTCGCGACCTCGGACGCGGGCACCGGCGCGAACTGGGGACGCCCGGTGGCGCCGAACGTCGCCGCCAGCACCGGCGCGACCTGGGCCGCGACCCGCCGGATCCGGCCGTGACCCTGCGCGGCGGGCCGCTCACAGCTCCACCACTCCCACCGCCCGCGGGTGGTCGGCAGCAGCACGAACGCGGTTTCGGCCAGCGCGGACGCGGCCAGCTCGGCGATCACCCTGGCGGTGCCGTGCCGCCCGCGCGCGGTGGCCAGCCGGGGAGCGGCCTCGGCCAGGAAGTCGCCCACGTGCCGCTGGGGGACATCTTCCGCGGGCACCGTCCAGGCGTGCCAGCCGCCGGGCAGGGCGCGAATGCGGGCCGGACGGCGGTGCCCGGTCACCTCGACGTGACCGGAGGTCTCGGCTATCGGATGCAGGTGCGGTTCGACGTCCCCGGTCAGCGTCCGCGCCGCCGGGTTCGCCCAGCGCAGCACGCCCTCGGCGTCCTGGAGGAACACCGCGTCGCGCACGTCTTCGAGGACGGCCCGCCCGAAGGCGTCGAGGCCCGGCGGCCCGTCCTCACCGCGCATCGGCGGCAGGGCCGCCGACGCCGGGGCCGGACGTGACACCATGCACGGACCTCCTGCCTCCGGACTGCTATCGCACGGCTACCGCGTGAGCGGGCGGACTGGCTCGAAGTGTAGGGCGAATCATGACACGCTGGGCCGAGGACCATGGCTGGCGCATGCGTGGTGGAGAGGGTCGGCACACATGACAACGGAATCCCAGAGCGAAGCGGCGGCGCTGGAACGGCTGCTCGTCGCGGTGCGGGATCTCGGGGACGGCAACTTCCGCCGGCGGCTCGTGCCGCACGGCGACGGCATCTCGGCGCAGCTCGCGGTCGCGTTCAACGACATCGCCGAACGCAACCAGCGGCTCGTCAGCGAACTGCTGCGGGTGCGCGCGGCCGTCGGCCAGGAAGGCCGGCTCAGCGAGCGGCTCGCGGCCGAGGTCGGCCCCGGCGGCTGGACCACCGCCGTGGACAGCGTGAACGGCCTGGTCGAGGACCTCACCCGGCCGGCCATCGAGCTGGAGCGGGTGCTCGGCGGCGTCGCCGACGGCGACCTGTCCCAGCCGATGACCCTGACCTTGGACGGCCGCCCGCTGCAGGGCGCGTACGCGACCCTGGCGAAGACGGTCAACGGCCTCATCGCGCAGCTGTCCCGCTTCGCCCGCGAGGTGACGAGGCTCTCCCGCGAGATCGCAGGTGAGGGACGTCTCGGCGGCCAGGCGGTCGTCCCGGGCGTGTCGGGCACGTGGCGCGACCTGACCGATTCGGTCAACTTCATGGCCGACAACCTCACCGAGCAGGTCCGCAACATCGCGCAGGTCACGACGGCCGTCGCGCGCGGCGACCTGACCCAGAAGATCAACGTCGACGCCCGCGGCGAGATCCTCGAGCTCAAGAACACCATCAACACGATGGTCGACCAGCTCCAGTCGTTCGCCGACGAGGTGACGCGCGTCTCCCGCGAGGTCGGTTCCGACGGCAAGCTCGGCGGCCAGGCCCAGGTGCCGGGCGTCGCCGGGACGTGGCGCGACCTGACCGACTCGGTCAACCTGATGGCCGACAACCTCACCGACCAGGTCCGCGGGATCTCGCAGGTGGCGACCGCGGTGGCCAACGGTGACCTGACGAAGAAGATCGACGTCGACGCCCGCGGCGAGATCCTGCAGCTGAAGAACACGCTGAACACGATGGTCGACCAGCTCTCGGCGTTCGCCGGGGAAGTCACCCGCGTCGCCCGCGAGGTCGGCAGCGAGGGCAAGCTGGGCGGGCAGGCCGAGGTCGCCGGCGCGGCCGGGACGTGGCGCAGCCTCACCGACTCGGTCAACCAGATGGCCGACAACCTCACCGACCAGGTCCGCAACATCTCGCACGTGACCACCGCCGTGGCGAAGGGCGACCTGACCCAGAAGATCACCGTCGATGCCCGCGGCGAGATCCTCGAGCTCAAGACGACCATGAACACCATGGTGGACCAGCTGTCCGCCTTCGCCGACGAAGTCACCCGGGTGGCGCGCGAGGTCGGCACCGAGGGTCAGCTGGGCGGGCAGGCACAGGTCCCGGGCGTCGCCGGCACCTGGCGCGACCTGACCGGCTCCGTGAACTTCATGGCGAACAACCTGACCACCCAGGTGCGCAACATCGCCCAGGTCGCCACCGCCGTCGCGCGCGGCGACCTGACCCAGAAGATCGCGGTGGACGCCCGGGGCGAGATCCTGGAGCTCAAGAACACGCTGAACACGATGGTCGACCAGCTGTCCGCGTTCGCCGACGAGGTCACCCGCGTCGCCCGCGAAGTCGGCACCGAAGGGAAGCTCGGCGGCCAGGCCGCCGTGCCCGGCGTCGCCGGGACCTGGAAGGACCTGACCGACAACGTCAACTCGATGGCGAACAACCTGACCGACCAGGTCCGGAACATCGCCCAGGTGACGGCGGCGGTCGCGCAGGGCGACCTGACGCAGAAGATCACCGTCGACGCCCGCGGCGAGATCCTCGAGCTCAAGACCACGCTGAACACGATGGTCGACCAGCTCTCGGCGTTCGCGGACGAGGTCACCCGCGTCGCCCGCGAAGTCGGCACCGAAGGCATCCTCGGCGGCCAGGCCCGCGTCCGCGGCGTCGCGGGCACGTGGAAGGACCTCACCGACAACGTCAACGTCATGGCCGACAACCTGACCGACCAGGTGCGCAACATCGCCACCGTGGCGAGCGCGGTGGCCAACGGCGACCTGTCGAAGAAGATCCGCATCGAGGCCCAGGGCGAGGTCGCGGCACTGGCCGAGACGCTGAACGGCATGGTCGAGACGCTGCGCGCGTTCGCGGACGAGGTCACCCGCGTCGCCCGCGAGGTCGGCACCGAAGGCATCCTCGGCGGCCAGGCCCGCGTCCCCGGCGTTGCCGGGACCTGGAAGGACCTGACCGAGAACGTCAACTTCATGGCGCACAACCTGACCAGCCAGGTGCGCAACATCTCGCAGGTGACCACCGCGGTCGCGAAGGGCGACCTGACGAAGAAGATCGACGTCGACGCCCGCGGCGAGATCCTCGAGCTCAAGACGACCATGAACACGATGGTCGACCAGCTGTCGGCGTTCGCCTCCGAGGTCACGCGCGTGGCGCGCGAGGTCGGCACCGAGGGCAAGCTCGGCGGCCAGGCCGAGGTCGACGGCGTGTCCGGCACCTGGCAGCGGCTCACCGAGAGCGTGAACCAGCTGGCCGGGAACCTGACCACGCAGGTCCGCGCGATCGCGCAGGTGGCGACCGCGGTGACGGCCGGCGACCTGACCCGGCACATCACGGTCGACGCGTCCGGCGAGGTCGCCGACCTCAAGGACAACATCAACCAGATGATCGCGAACCTCAAGGAGACGACGAGGACCAACCGCGAGCAGGACTGGCTGAAGACGAACCTGGCGCAGCTGTCGGGGCGGATGCAGGGGCATCGCGACCTCGCGTCGGTCGCCACGCTGATCCTGTCCGAGCTGGCGCCGCTGGTCCGCGCCCAGCAGGGCGCGTTCTTCCTGGCCCGCGACGACGACCGCGACGGCACGGTGCTCGAGTGCATCGCCGCGTACGGCCTCGCGCAGTCGCGCGCCGGGCTGCGGTTCCGGATGGGCGAGTCGCTGATCGGGCAGGCCGCCGTCGACCAGCGGACAGTGCTGGTGCACAACGCGCCGCCGGAGTACGCGCTGATCTCGTCCGGGCTGGGCTCGGCCGCGCCGGTGAACCTCATCGTGCTGCCGGTGCTGTTCCAGGGCGAGGTGCTCGGCGTGCTGGAGCTGGCCTCGGTCAACGAGTTCAGCACGGTGCACCAGGACCTGCTGGAGCAGCTGCGGCACACGATCGGCGTCAACGTCAACACGATCCTGTCCAACTCGCGGACCGAGGCGCTGCTCACCGAGTCGCAGCGGCTCGCGCAGGAGCTGCGGGCCCGGTCCGAGCAGCTGCAGGCCCAGCAGGGCGAGCTGCGGCGGTCCAACACCGAGCTGGCCGAGAAGGCCGCGCTGCTCGCCCAGCAGAACCGCGACATCGAGGTCAAGAACAGCGAGATCGAGCAGGCCCGCCAGGAGCTGGAGGAACGCGCCGGGCAGCTGACGGTGGCGTCGCAGTACAAGACCGAGTTCATGGCGAACATGTCGCACGAGCTGCGGACGCCGCTGAACAGCGCGTTGATCCTGGCGAAGCTGCTGTCGGAGAACCCCGAGGGCAATCTGACGGAGAAGCAGATCCAGTTCGCGAAGACGATCTACGCGGCGGGCTCGGACCTGCAGCAGCTGATCAACGACATACTGGACCTGGCGAAGGTCGAAGCCGGCCGCCTCGACATGCAGATGTCCGACATCACGCTGCCGGAGCTGGTCGACTACGTCGAATCGCTGTGCCGCCCGCTGACCGCGGACAAGGGCCTCGAGTTCGCCGTCCACATCGACCCGCCGGTGCCCGGCAGCGTCCACACCGACGAGCACCGCCTCCAGCAGATCCTCCGCAACCTGCTGTCGAACGCGGCGAAGTTCACCGACGAAGGCGGCGTCCGCCTGCACATCCGGGCCGCCGACCCGGCCGAGGTGGAGCAGGAGGCGCTTCGGAACGCGCCCGGCATCATCGCGTTCGCGGTCGAGGACACCGGGATAGGGATCCCGGAGGAGAAGCTCGCGGTCATCTTCGAGGCGTTCCGCCAGGCCGACGGCACGACCAGCCGCAAGTACGGCGGCACCGGTCTCGGGTTGAACATCAGCCAGCAGCTGACCGAGTTGCTGGGCGGCGAGCTGCGGGTGATGAGCGAACCAGGTGTCGGTTCGACCTTCACGCTGTACCTCCCGGTGGCGGCGGCCAACCTGATCGACCCGGTGACGGCGTTGTCCACGCCCCGGCTCCCCCCGGTCCCGAGCACACTCCTGGTGGCGGCCCCCGACGTCGCCCCGAAGCGCTTCCACGGCGAGAAGGTCCTGATCGTCGACGACGACCTGCGGAACGTGTTCGCCCTGGCCGCGGTGCTGGAACAGGCCGGCCTCGAGGTGATCTACGCGGAAACGGGCGTCGACGGCATCCGGGCACTGGAGCGCAACGAGGACACGGCACTGGTCCTGATGGACGTGATGATGCCGGAACTGGACGGCAACGCGACGATCGCGGCCATCCGCGCGGAGGCGGCCAACGCGGACTTGCCGGTGATCGCGGTCACAGCCAAGGCCACGGCCGAGGACCGAGCCCGAACCCTGGCCAGCGGCGCCGACGACTACATCACGAAGCCGGTGGACACGGACAAACTCCTGGACGTGATAGCGGCGTCACTGGAAGCGGACGCCGCATCCGCCTTCGAACCTGGAGCGGGTGACGGGAATCGAACCCGCGTAGCTAGTTTGGAAGACTAGGGCTCTACCATTGAGCTACACCCGCGTGCCCCCGGAGGTACCCGGGTGCGTCGCCAGCTTAGCGTGACACGCTAGGCTGATCGCACACCCCCCTGGGGGTGTCACGGGATGTGGCGCAGCTTGGTAGCGCATCCGCTTTGGGAGCGGAGGGTCGCAGGTTCAAATCCTGTCATCCCGACCGGATTTCTTTGGGTGAGCTGTGCTCGCGGAACGCGCGAGCCCCGGGCGAAATCCGGGTTGCACCCGGGGGGCCGAGCCCCCCGGACCCCCACGGTGCCTCATCCGCCGGTTGGGAGCTTCCGGACTTCTCCGCCCCACACGTTCGGCGCGATTGGCGCGTTGGGTCTCGCGCTGGGTGCGTTTGGCACGTCGGTGCGGTTCCAGTTCCCGGCGGCCCGCTCCGGTTGGGGGCGACTCGACCGCCCCAATGTGGCGTTGGTTGCGTCCAGCGCACCCAATGTGGCGTTCGGTGCGTCCAGCGCACCCAATGTGGCGTTCGGTGCGTCCAGCGCACCCAAAGTGGCGTTCGGTGCGTCCAACGCACCCAAAGTGGCGTTCGGTGCGTCCAACGCACCCAAAGTGGCGTTCGGTGCGTCCAACGCACCCAAAGTGGCGTTGGTTGCGTCCAACGCTCCCAAAGTGGCGTTCGGTGCATCCAACGCACCCAACGCCACATTGGGGCGCTTCGCGCCGGCCGGATCCGGGCTGACCTGCGGGTTCTGGCCTTTCTCGCGGCGGCTGCGGCGCTGGGGCCGTCGCTCTGTTGCTAGGCCAGCTCTCGGAGGCCTGGGAGGACCTGGTCCGCGAACGTTCGCAAGAAGCGCTCCTGGTCGTGGCCCGGGCCGTGGAACACCAGGTGGTTGAAGCCCGCCTCCACGTACCCGCGTACCTGGTCCACCGCCTCGCCCGGGTCTGATGTCACTATCCAGCGGCGGGCCACCTGGTCGATCGGGAGCTCGTCCGCCGCCTTCTCCATCTCCGTGGGGTCCTCGATGCCCGCCTTCTGCTCCGGCGTCAGCGACAGCGGGGCCCAGAACCGCGTGTTCTCCCGCGCCCGCTCGGGGTCCGGGTCGAACGACAGCTTGATCTCGATCATCCGGTCCACCGCCGACTCCGGACGGCCCGCCTGGGCCGCTCCCTCCGCCACCGCCGGCAGGAGCTTCTCCGTGTACAGCTCCATCCCCTTGCCGCTCGTGCAGATGAACCCGTCGCCCTGGCGGCCGACGTACTTCGCCATCACCGGGCCGCCCGCCGCGATGTAGATCGGGATCCCGCCCGGTGGGCGGTCGTAGACCGTCGCCGCCGTGGTGCGGAAGTACTCGCCGTCGAACGTCACCCGCTCCTCGCGCCACAGCAGGCGCATCAGCTCCACCGCCTCGCGCAGCCGGGCGAAGCGCTCCTTGAAACCCGGCCACTCGATGCGGGCCACCGCCACCTCGTTCAGCGCCTCACCGCTGCCGACGCCGAGGATGACCCGGCCCGGGTACAGGCAACCCAGTGTGCCGAACGCCTGCGCCAGCACCGCCGGGTTGTAGCGGAACGTCGCCGTCAGCACGCTCGTGCCCAGCATGATCCGCGACGTCCGTTCGCCGACCGCCGAAAGCCAGGACAGCGAGAACGGCGCGTGCCCGCCCGTGTGGCGCCACGGCTGGAAATGGTCGCTCACCAGCACGCTGTCCAGCCCGACCCGCTCGGCGAGCACCGCGTACTCGACCAGCTCCCGCGGCCCGAACTGCTCGGCCGACGCCTTGTACCCGATCTTCAGTGCCATACCGTCCTCCTGCCGGGAAGCCCACGGCCGCTCGGCGCGGCCGTGGGCTCGGTGTGCGTGGTCAGCCCTCGATGCGGGCGTTGCGCGCGTCGCGCCAGGCCAGGGCCTTGCGCAGCTCCGTCAGGTCGTGCGGGGACCACAGGACGAGGGTGAACAGCGTGACGCCGGTGTCGGCGTACGCGTCGGCGAGCTCGAGCCCCGCCCATTCCTGCGAACGCTCGATCTCCGTGTGGTCGCGGCCGATCGCCTCGGCGCTCTCCCGCAGGATCTTGTTCTTGTGCGCCAACGTGTCCAGGGTGTCGAAGTAGTGCCAGATGTCGCCGTACCGCGCGACCAGCGGCAGGGTCTTCTTCTCGCCACCACCGCCGATCAGGATCGGAATCTTGCGCACCGGCGGCGGGGTGAGCACGGAAAGGCGGTGCTCGATCCGCTCCAGGCACTCGGCGAAATGCTTCATGCGGGAGGCGACGGTGCCGAATTCGTACCCGTATTCGACGTAGTCCTTTTCGTACCAGCCCGCGCCGACGCCGAGGATCAGCCGGCCGCCGGAAATGTGGTCCACCGTGCGGGCCATGTCCGCGAGCAGGTCCGGGTTGCGGTACCCGACCCCGGTGACCAGGCAGCCGATTTCGATGTTCGACGTCTGCTCGGCCCACGCCGTCAGCACCGACCAGCCTTCGAAGTTGTCGACGTCGAGCTGCTCGCCGCTGACCGAGATGGTGCCCGCCGGGTCGATGTTGGCGTTGTGCGGCACGTGGAAGTGGTCGTAGCTGAAGAGCACGTCCGTGCCAAGGTCCTCGATCTCCCGGACCTTGTCGCGCAGTTTCTGGTACGTGATCCCGGAACCGCCCTGCACGAGCTGGACACCGATGCGCACCGGCTTGGCCATGAATGATCCCTTTCGCGGATGCCTGGTTTCTTCGCTGTACGGCAAAGATATCCGCCCGGGCCGGTGCGCCGACATATCACTTTAGTTCAGTTAAATCCGCGCGGCCTCGAAAAGAAAGCCCGGCCTGCGATTCGCGAACCGCGGGCCGGGCTTTTCCAAGCGAGGATCAGGCGGGGTAGTCCGCCCCGCGGCAGACCGCTTCCCAGGCGTCCAGCTCGGCCCGGGCCTTGTCCAGGCTGTCGAGGATCGTCTCGTGCGCCTCGCCGCCGAGCGCGAGCCGCAGCGGCGGGTGCTCCGCTTCGATCGCCTTGATGATGGCCTCCGCCGCGCGGACCGGGTCGCCCCGCTGGACGCCGTTCGCGTCGGCGAGCGCGTTCTGCACCGGGCCGACGATCTCGCGGTAGACGTCGCCGGTTTCGGTGAACTCGATGACGTCCGGCTCGTTGAACTTCGTCCGGAACGGACCCGGCTCGACGATCAGGACGTTGATGCCGAGCTGCCTGACCTCCAGCGAAAGCGCTTCCGACCAGCCCTCGAGCGCGAACTTCGTCGCGGAGTAGGCGCTGATGCCCGGGAAGGAGTACCGGCCGGCCTGGCTGCTCATCTGCACGATCGAGCCGGAGCCCTGGGCGCGCATGCCCGGCAGCACGGCCCGGGTGATCGCGGCCGGGCCGAACAGGTGCAGGTCCATCAGCCCGCGCAGCTCTTCGTCGCCGATCTCCTCGGCCGAGCCGATCAGGCCGCGGCCGGCGTTGTTGACCAGGACGTCGATCCGGCCGTGCTCGGCGATGACCTCGCCGACGGCGGCGTCGATCCGGGCCCGGTCGGTGACGTCGAGTTCGACGACGCTGACGCGGTCGGGGTGGGCCTCGGCGAGGTCCTTCACCGACTCCGGACGGCGGACGGCGGCCGCGACGATGTCGCCCTTGGCGAGCGCCGCGTCCGCGAGAGCGCGGCCGAAGCCGGCGGACGCCCCGGTGATCAACCAGACACGTTGGCTCATGGGTGTTGTGCTCCTCGGTGTTGTTCTCTTGTGGACAGTGCGAGTGGTCCGAGCGGGTCAGGCCGCGGTGCTCGCGGCCGGTTCTTCGGCGGGCCGGGCGGGCGCCGCCCCGCGCTCCCTGGTCAGCAGGCCGACCATGAGCGCGCCGAGCAGGGCGACCACGGCGATCGACCCCATGCCGGCGTGCAGTGCCTCGGTGTAGGCGGCTTCCGCGGCGGCGCGCAGGGCCGGAGCGGGGCCGGGCCCGGCCGCCACCGCGCCCGCCATGTCGCCCTGCAGCAGTTTGGCCGTGACGGCGCCGGCGACGCCGTCGCCGAGCGGTCCGGCGAGACGGGCCTGCGTGACGGCGGTGAGCAGCGAGCCGAGGATCGCGATGGCGACCGACTCGCCGCCGAGGCGCATCGTGTTGAACACCCCCGCGGCCATGCCGGCCCGGGCGGGTTCGACCGACGAAACCGCCGCGCCGTCGAGGATCGCGAGCGACACGCCGAAGCCGGCCCCGATCAGCAGCAGCGGCCCGGCGAGCCCACCGGCCCCGGTGTGCGCCGGGACCACGGCCAGCCAGCCGGCCCCGGCCGCCACCAGCAGCATCGTGCCGACCAGCAGCACGCGCCTGCTGATCTGGTGGGCGACCGAGCTGATCAGCACGGGCATCACCAGCGTCGGGCCCGTGAGCAGGATCAGCAGCAGCCCGGCGGAGCGGGCACTCATCCCGTGCACCGCCATGAAGTACGCGGGAAGCGCGATCAACGGGGCGACGAACCCGAAGGCCAGCAGCACCGGCATGGCGCAGATGGCCAGGAAGCGTGGTTCGGTGAACAGGGAGACGTCGATCATCGGGTGCTCGGCCCGCCGTTCGACCCGGACGAACACCGCCAGCAGCACCACGAACGCGGCGAACGAGCCCAGCACCAGCGGGCTGGTCCAGCCGGCCGTCGGCCCCTCGACGACCGCGAGCACGAACAGCGAGAGCCCGAGGGTGAACGTGATCGCGCCGGGCCAGTCCAGGCCGGCCGGGTGCGCGTCCCGCGACTCGGGCAGCATCGGGACCACCGCGAGCGGCGGCAGCAGGACCACGGCCGCGACCACGAAGAACGCGCGCCAGCTGCCGAGCGAGGTGACCAGCACCCCGGCGATGAGCGGCCCGAACGCCAGTCCCAGGCCGATCGCGGTGCCGAAGAGCCCGAACGCCCGGGTGCGCGCGCGGCCTTCGAAGCTGTGGGCCAGCAGCGCGCTGCCGCCGGTGATCACGCACGCCGCGCCGATGCCCGCGAGCACCCGGGCGGCGATGAGCAGGCCGATCGCCGGCGCGAAGGCCGCCACCAGCATGGCGGCGCTGAACAGCGCGATGCCGGCGCCGAACATCCGGCGACGGCCGGTGAGGTCGGCGAGCGACCCGCTGATCGCCATGAAACTGGCGAAGGTCAGGAAGAACGCGTTGACCACCCACTGCGCGGCGCTGAGCCCGGTGTGCAGGCTGCTGCTGACGTCGGGCAGCGCGACCGACGCGCCGGTCGCGGTGACCGGCACCAGCACGATCGCGGCGCAGACGACGGTGAGCGTGAGTCCCGGCCTGGCCCGGCCCCGCAGGGCAGCTGCGGCGTTGACCACGATTGAAGGCCCTTCCGTTTCCCTGATGCCTGATGAGTATTCGAACCCTGATGTACAGAAGACATGGAAGCAGCATCCGGCGGGGTTCGTCAAGCCGCAGGGTTCTCCCCTGCATACGAAGCCTGATAGTCTGGTTCGCGCACCTTGGCGCAGCTGGAGCTGCTCGACACGAATGAGGTCCCATGGGCGTCGAAGAACGCATCGCCGAAGGACTCGAGTCGCGCCTCGGCACATTTCTGAAGCGCGGCGAACAGGCGCTGATGGCCGAAAAGGCCCGGGTGCTCAAGCCGTTCGGGCTGTCGGTGCCGCAGTATGCCGCCCTGCTCGCGCTGTCGCAGGCCCCGCTGTCGGGCGCGCAGCTCGCCCGCATCTGCTACGTGACCCCGCAGAGCATGGCCTCGCTGCTGGCGAACCTGGAGGCGAAGAAGCTGGTCGAGCGCACGCCGTCGGACGTCCACGCGCAGGTGCTCGTCGCCAAGCTGACCCGCGGCGGGTTCGCCACCTTCCGGAAGGCGAACGAGGCGGCGCTCGCCGTGGAGAAACGGCTGTCCGCGGCGTTCACCGACGACGAGGAGAAGACCCTGCGCGAGCTGATGCAGCGCGCGATCATCACGCTGTCGGAGCACTGACACCCACTTCTTTGGTGACACCGGGGGTGGTCTTCCGGGACATCCGGACCGGTTCCCGCCCCGCGCGCCCCTAGCGTGCGGAACGGAGAAGCGTCCGTATGACGAGGGAGAAGTGCGTTGAGGGACGAACAGGTGCTGATCGTCGGGGCGGGACCGGTGGGCATGTTGCTGGCCTGTGAGCTGCTGCAGCAAGGCGTGCCGGTGCGGCTGGTCGACGCCGCGCGGGAGCACTCCGCGCATTCGCGGGCCACCATCGTGTGGCCGCGGCTGCTGGAACTGCTGCGGCACACGGACATCGCGGACCGCGTCGCCGCGGCGGGCCACCCGCTCGACGGCGTCAGCTACTTCTCGCACGGCCGCCCGCTCGGCACGGCGTGGATGAACCGGCTGACGGACACGCCGTACCCGTTCGCGGTGGGCATCGCCCAGAGCGAGACGGAGGCGATCATCGAGGGACGGCTCGCGGAGCTCGGCGGCAAGATCGAACGCGGGGTGCGGCTGAGCGAGATCCGCGACGCCGCCGGGCCCCGGCCGATCGCGGTCCTGGAGGGCCCGGACGGCACCACCGAGACCGTCCGGACCCGGTGGCTGATCGGCGCCGACGGGGCACACAGCCTGGTGCGCAAGCAGCTCGGCACGTCTTTCGAGGGGGCCGAGTTCGACGTCAGCTTCGCGGTCACCGACGCCGAGGTGCGGGGTGACATCCCGCTGAACGTGCTGAGCTACTGCTACTCCCCCGCGGGCAGCCTCGCGTTCGCCCCGCTCGGCGGCGGGATCAGCCGGGTCGCGGTCAGCGTCCCGCACGCCACCGACGACACGCCGCCGTCGCGCGAGTTCTTCCAGTCCGTCGTGGACGAACGCGGTCCCGGCCGGAACGTCCTGGGCGAGCTGCGGTTCAGCGCGACCTTCCGGGTGCACGCCCGGATCGCTTCGCGGTTCCGCGCCGGGCACTGCCTCCTGGCCGGCGACGCCGCGCACATCATGAGCCCGGCCGGCGCGCAGGGGATGAACACCGGGCTGCAGGACGCGGTCAACCTCGGCTGGCGGCTGGGCGGCGTGCTGCGCGGCACGCTGCCGGAGCGGGTCGTCGACGGCTACGACCGCGAGCGCCGCGACGCCGCGCACGCGGTTGCCCGCACCACCACGCTGCAGACCGACTGGGGCCTGCTGCGCAAGAGCCGGCACATCGCGGTCCGCGACGTCGTCCTGCGCTCCGCCGACGCCGCCGGGGTGATCCAGCGCGGGCTCGCGCCGCTCGTGGCGCAGACCGGCGTCCGGTACCCGGCCAAGCCGCGCCGGCTGCTGGCGCGAGGCCTGCCGGGAGCCCGCCGGGTCCAGCCGGGCGAGCGGCTGCCGGTGCTGCCGGTCGGAGACCCGGCGGACGCCGAGGTGCGCGTGGCCGGGCGGTCCTGGACGGCGATCCCGGCCGATCGCTTCACGGTGCTCGCCTGGCCGGGCCACCGCACGCCGGCCCGCTGGGCGGAGCTGGTCGGGCAGGTGCGCGAGGTGGCCGCGGCCGCGGAGGCCACCGTCACCGAAGCGCGTTACGCCGAAGGCCCGCTGGCGGACGCGCTCGGCCGCGCGCCCGTCTTCGCCGTCGTCCGGCCGGACGGCTACCTGCGGGCGACCGTCGGACTGTCCGGAGTGGACGGTCTGGCGGCGGTGCTGGCCCGTCCGGAGTGAGACCGGCGCGGCCCGGCTCATGCGCCCCAATGTGGCGTTCGGTGCGTCCAACGCAACCAACGCCACATTGGGGCGCTACCGGCCGACCGAACGTCCGGCCCCGGCCCGGCCGATGTTTCCGGTCACAGCACCAGCGGACAGGCGAACGGCGCGCCCGGGACACCGGACGCGCCGTTCGCGGACACCGGAACGCTCCTGGCGGCCGGGGGAGGAAGCCACCAGGAGCGTTCCGAAGAAGGATCAGCCGGGAACGCCGGCCAGGCTGCGCCACCCGTGGCCGGCCGCGACCGTGGCCAGCTCCGGGTCCGCGCCGACGGCGACCGGGTGGCCCACCAGCCGCAACAGGCCGAGGTCCGACGAGTGGTCGCCGTAGGCGTGACAATCGGCGGCCGCCACGCCGCTTTCGGCCAGCAGCTCCCGCGCCGCTTCGGCCTTCGCGTCGCCGATCATCGCGCGGGCGATCCCGCCGGTGAGGACGCCGTCGCGGACCTCCAGCTCGGTGCAGCACACGACGTCGGCGCCGCAGTACTCCGCCACCGGGTCGAGCACCGCCCGGAACGAGCCGGACAGGAACACCACCCGCGCGCCGGCCGCCTTGTGCTCGCGCAACGCGGCCAGGACGTCGCCGTGGAACAGGCCGCCGCGCCGCTGGTGGTCGGCGAACCACGCGCGGCCGATGCCGGCCACCTTCGCCGCCTCGCAGCCGGCGAACCGCCGGTAGAACAGCTGGTTCGCCTGGGCACGCGGCACTCCCGGACCCAGCAGGGCGCGGGCCCGCGCGGAGGCCTCGTGCTGTTCCCGCTCGCTCAGCCCCGCGGCGGCGAGGTAGTAGTCGTAGAAGTCGAACATGCTCTTCACCGAGATGAGCGTTTCGTCGACGTCGAAGAACGCGAACATCATGCCTCCGGAAGGGTTACGTCGACTTCGGCGACGACCACGCCGCCCTGCACCGCCGTCATCCGGGACGCGCCGGGCGCGGCCAGCGGGACCGCGGTCAGCTCCACCGGGGCGTCGACCTCGGCGAACCGGTCGAACCGGCCGTCGACGCGGGTCGCCACCCGGCCGCCGGACGCGCCCCCGGTCATCAGCAGCCCGAGCTGGCTCGCGGCCTCGCTGAGCACCATGGCCGGCACGTGGTCGTACGGATGGTCGTACATGCTGCGGTTGCGGTGGGTCCGTGGGCTCAGCCACGCGTGGAGCGCGTCCGCTTCGGCGCGCAGCCCGTCCAGCACGACGTTCGACGGCTGGCGGCGGTCCACATCGGACGGTGGCACCGGCGGCCCGGCCGGGTCCGCGGGCAGCGCGAACGCCGTCGCGAGGTCCCGCCCCCGCTGCATCCGCCGCAGCGCGAGGTACTGCTCGGAGGGCGCGCAGCCGATGTCCATGACCAATTCGCCGACGTCACGGCCGTCGAGCTCGAGGGTCATCGCGAAGCCGAGGCGGCGCACCTGCCCGCCACGCGCGTGCCGGTCCACCGTGGCCTCGACGCGCAGCTCGCCCGGCCGGTCCCCGCAGCGCAGCGCGGGCCGGCCCGCGAGCTCGAGCCGCCACGACCGGACCAGGAACGCCGTGTCACGGGGCAGCCGCTGGTGCACGTGGGCGCCGTAGGTCATGGCCTGGCGGCCGGCCTCCAGCACCTGCAGCGGGTCGTAGACGTCTTCGGCCGCCACGCGGTCGCGGAAGTACCCGTGCGACAGCGGGAGCTGCGCGGCCGCGGCGAAGCGCGTCTCGTCCAGCCGGTGGTAGCCGGTCAGGAAGACCTCGGACAGCGACCACCGGTGCAGCAGATCGCGCGAAACCGTGCGGTCGGTGGTCAGGGTGGCGGGTTCGGCGATCGTGGTCACGGCACCTCTCCAGGCGAAGCGGGCAGGTCGACGACGAGGCAGCCGGCCGAGCCGTCGGTCCCGACCGAGGTGAGCAGGGCGAGGCCGCCGTCCGGGCCCGGGTTCGCGAGCGCGGCAGCCAGTTGCAGGGCGGCGCCGGCGGCGTGGGCCTCGCCGACGGTCCCGGCGATCTCCAGGCATGGCGGCGCACCGGCGCCGAAGACCGCGCGCAGCGCGCGTTCCTCGACCGCGGCCCAGCCCCGGCGGCCACGGGCACCGGGCACGACCGTGGTGACGTCCGCGGCGGTGACGCCCGCGCGGGCGAGCGCGGTCCGGACGGTCCGGGCCAGCAGCGCGGACACGGCGGCCGGGCCGTCGGCGGTGAACGCCGTTTCGCACGCCAGGATCCGGCCGAGCCGTCGGCCGGCGGCGGTGCCGGGCGCGTCGAGCGTGAAGACCGCGCAGCCCTCCGCCAGCGGGGTGTCCGCCGCCAGCGCGTTTCCGTGGTGCCAGGCCCATGCCGCTTCCGGCGAGAGCTCCTCCACCGCACCGGCCAGCATCCGGTCGGCGTGACCGTTGCGCAGCGCCTGGGCGGCGTAGCGCACCGCGTGCAGCCCGGCGACCGGTCCGCCCGAGACCGTGGCGTTGACCCCGGTGAGGCCGGTGCGGATGGCGGCCCGGCCGGCCGCCGAGACCATCATCGTGCTCGGGAACCCCGACGGGTTGACGAGGTAGGGCCGAGCCTGCTGAAAGGTGTCGCGCAGCAGGTCGAGCACCGCGCGGGCACTGCCCATCGACGTCCCGAGCACGATCCCGGTCCGGTCCGCGCCGGGGCCCTCCCGGGTCGCGTCGAGCGCGGCCAGGCAGGCCGCCATGGCCAGCTGCTCGCTCCGGCTGAGCCGGGCGATCCCCCGGCTGCCCAGCGTTTCCGCCGGATCGAACCCGGCCACCGGGGCGACGGCGAGCGGCGGCCAGTCCGGCTCGTCGGACGCCGTCCTCGGCAGGGGGCTGCGCCACCCGGTCCCCCGCAGGGCGGCCAGTCCCGGCCCGGCGGCGCTGAGCACGCCGCAGCCGGTGATGTCGGCGACGGCGGTGGCCGGCCGGGTGCCGTCGAGTTCGAGCACCGCGGTCATCAGGCGGCCACCTTCCCGAAGAGCGTGACGGCGTTGTTGCCGCCGAAGGCGAACCCGTGGTTCTGCGCCACGCGCACCCGGGCCTCGCGCGCGACGCCGGGCACGCAGTCGAGGTCCGGCCCGAGCTCCGGGTCCGGCTCGCGCAGCGTGGCGTTCGGCGGCAGGAAGCCCTCGTCGAGGGCGACACAGGAGATCAGCGCACCGAACCCCGCCGCGGCGCCCATCGTGTGTCCCAGCACCGACTTCACCGAGCTGATCGGCGGGACCCGCGCGCCGAACACCTCGCGCACGGCGGCGACCTCGGCGGCCTCGTTGGCACGCGTGCCGGTGCCGTGCGCGCAGACGTAGTCGACCTCTTCGGGCTTGATCCCGGCCTGGCGCTGGGCGATCCGGATGCATTCGGCGATCGACGCGGCGTCGGGGTTGGTCATGTGCCGCGCGTCGCAGGTCATCCCGTAGCCGAGCACCTCCGCGTAGACGCGCGCGCCCCGGGCGAGCGCGTCGTCGAGCGGCTCCAGCAGCAGGGCGACCCCGCCTTCGGCGGTGACGATCCCGTCGCGGTCCTTGTCGAACGGCCGCGGCACGTCGCGGGCCAGCGCGCCGAGCCGGTGGAAACCGGCGTGCGTGGCGCGGTTGGCCGCGTCCGCGCCACCGCACAGCGCGTAGTCCGCTTCGCCGGTGCGCACCAGGTCGAAGGCGTAGCCGATCGCGTAGTTCGCGGCGGCGCACGCGGTGCCGAAGGTCATCGTCTCGCCGGTGAGGCCCAGTTCGGCGGCGACGGCCGCGGCGATCCGGCCGGCGTCGGTCCGCCCGGCCAGCTCCGGCGAGACGGCGTCCGTGCCCTGGCCGACCACCTGCTCGGCCAGCCGCTCCAGCACCTGGGATTCGCCGTTGGTCGTGCCGAAGCTGCTGGCCGTCCGCGCGGCGGCGAGCGAGCCGGGGCCGAGCCCCGAGTCGCTCACCGCCTCGCGTGCGGCCGTCGCGGCGAACCACCCGGAACGACCCCAGCGGCCCGGACGGCGCAGGTGCGCGGCCGGCTCGAAGCCGCGGACCTCGCCGGCCAGGGTGTGGTCGAAGCCGGCGGCGTCGAACTGCTCGATCGGGCCGATCCCGCTGCGCCCGGCCTTGATCCCGGCGACCAGCGCGTCCTTGCCCGTGCCGAACCCGCTCACCGCGCCGAGGCCGGTGACGGCGACCCGCCGGACGGCGGGCTCAGACATGACTGGGCTCGCTGTACTTCTCCGCGATGGCATAGGCGGCGGGCAAATCCGGCAAGTCGGTCATTTCGTCTTTCGGGATGCGGATCCCGAGCTGACGCTCGAACCGCGCGAACATCTCGATGACCAACAGCGAATCGGCGCCGAAGTCGTCGATGAAACTGCTCTCCTCGGTCAGCTCCGCGGTGTCGATCTCGAGGACGTCGAGCACGATCTGCCGCACCTTCTCGCGCAGGTCGCCGGAAATCGCGGTCGAACTCATCTTGTGCCTCCCCTGAATTTGACTGATCCCGTTCGGGCCACCGAATCAAAACGCGTGCCGCGCGCCATCGGCAAGCACTTCCAAAGTGACAGCACTTCCGCCGGAGGACACAGTGACCCGGCTATTCCGCACTGGCAGCGTGGCGAGCACGACCAGGGCTCGGGAGGATGCTGTGCGAATCGAATCGATCGGAATCGCGGCGGCCGAACTGTGGCTGCCGCCGGGCCGGGAGCTGGCCACGACCGCGGTCGCCGAAGGCAGGCTGCGGGCCAGGGAAGCGGCGGACCTCGGGCACCCCGAGGTGCCCGACGCCGGCGGCGAGGCGCCGCCGGAACTGGCCGTCGCGGCCGCCGCCGGCGCGCTCAAGCAGGCCGCCGCGGACCCGGCCGATCTGGCCGTCGTCTGCCACGCGTCGATGTACTACCAGGGTCACGACCTGTGGTCGCCGGCGCACTACGTCGCCGCCCAGCTCGGCGCGAAGGGCGCGATCCCGGTCGGCGTGCAGCAGGTGTGCAACGGCGGGGTCGCCGGGATCGAGCTGACGGCGACCCGCCTGGCCGCGACGCACGCGGCCGAACCCGACCGCGCGCACACCGGCCTCGTGACCACCGCGGACCGGTTCACCGCACCGGGTTTCGACCGTTGGGCGGCCGACTACGGGGTCGTCTACGGCGACGGGGCGACGGCCGTGCTGCTGCGCGCGCCGTCGACGCCCGCGGATGCCTTACGGGTGCGTTCGGTCGTCACCGTGGCCGCACCGGAACTGGAGGCGATGCACCGTGGCGCGGACCCGTTCGCCCCGGCGGCACGGATGCGCCGCGAGCGCGTCGACATGCGGGCGACGAAGCGCGCCTACCTGGCCGACCACGGGAACGAGGCGTTCCTGGCCGCCAACCGGCGGGCCATCGCCGAGATCGTGGCGACCGCGCTGGCCGAGGCCGGCCTCGGCCCGGACGACCCGCGCCTGACCTGCGCGGTGCTGCCGCGGTTCGGACGCAAGGCGCTCGACACGCTGTGGCGGCCGTCGCTGGCCGGTTGCCTGCGCACCGAACTCGTCGACTTCGGCCGCACGACCGGGCACCTCGGCGCGGGCGACGCGCTCGCCGGCGTCGCCGAACTCGCCGCGCAACGGCTCCTCGAGCCGGGTGAAGCCGCGCTGGTGTTCAGCGCGGGCGCCGGGTTCACGTGGTCGTGCCTGGCGGTCGAAGCGCCGGAATGAGGTTCTCCCGAAGCGGATGCCCACTACCGCGACAAATCCGTATTCACCCGATCGGCCGATCGGAAACCGCGAGCGAATCGGGCCCGCCGTCCCGGAGCCGGCGCAATCACGACGAATCGGACGACGGCCGAGCCGATCATTTTTCCCTTGGCGGGCAGCGGACTCCGTTCCGGTGACGGCACAAACGCCGACACAGCCCCGGAACCACCGTTGTTTGTGACTCATGTCACCGGGGGTCCGGTGAGCAATCTGCTTGCCCACTCGCCAACTGCGGGTATGGTTCGGTAATCTCGCACTGTCGCGAGGCCTTAGAGGCCGTCTGGGGGCAGGCAGATCGATCGGAACGACACGGTCAGGGTCCGCTCTCGAGCGTCACTCAATTCGCCGCCAGAGCCGGCTGCGTGCGGAAAATCGTGAACATATGTGAACATGGGGGTGTTCTCATCGTGCGCTCGCACCGAATGGGCGAACGGTTCGGTCGCCGCATTCCGGAAATCGTCGGCCGGTACCGCGAAACACTGCTGCGCCTGGCCAACCGGCTCGGCACGACGCCGGAACTGTGGGTGGTTTCGGAAAAGCACGCCGTGTTGATGCTCGAAGCCTGCGCCCGCGTGCTCGACCTCCCTCCGGAGGACGCCACGGACCGGGCCGGGGAAGAGGACCTGCTCGCCTCGACCGCGATCGGCGGCCTCTGGGCCGGGTCCCAGGCCCGGCTGGTCGACCTCCTCAGCGCGATGGAGGCCCTCCAGCGGCACGCGTTCGACGCCGTCGTCGAACTGGCGGCGGCGATCCCGGCCGCGGACCGGGCCGCCGTGATCGCCCGTGCGGCGACCGCCATCGGCGAGATCGGTTCCCTGCACGCCCGCAACGCCGCGCAGAACTACGACGCCTACCTGCTCCGGCAGATCGAGCAGGCCAACTCGGCCGAGCGCGTGAAGCTCGCCCGCGAGCTTCACGACCGGCTGGGCAACACCCTGATGCTGGCGTTCCGCCACCTCGAGCTGTACCGGGTGACCACGGGCTCGCAGCCGCGTGGGGAGCGGCACTTCGCGGCGATCCGGGCGGCCCTGCGCGAGGCGACCGGGTTCGCCCGCGACCTCATTTCGGGCCTGCGCTCGGAGGCGCCGCTGACGAACCTGGCCGAGGCGATCGGCGACTGCGTCGAAACGCTGAACCTGCGCGGCCTGCCCGTGGACATTGCCGTGCACGGCGACGAAACCTGGCTGCCCGCGCACCACCGGGACGAGATCTTCCTGGTGGTGCGCGAGTTCCTGCGCAACTCCTTCGCCCACGCGATGGCGTCGTCGATCTCGGTCCGGATCCGGATCAGTCCCGCGCTGGCCGAGATCGAGGGCGCCGACGACGGCCGGGGGTTCGTCCTCGGCGAAGCCGGCGGGCGAGGCAGCGGCCTGTCTTCGATGCGCGAACGGACCGAGCACCTCGGTGGCCAGTTTTCGCTGTTCACCAAGCCCGGCTGGGGAACCCGGATGGTGGCCTGGGTGCCGTTGCCGCGCGAAACCGCGGTCGCCGACGTCGCCGCGCCGCTGCGGCCCGCCACCCTCGGCTGAACGGACGCCCACCGTGGACACCATCCGCATCCTGCTCGTCGACGACCACACGCTGCTGCGCACGGCACTGGCCGAGTTGCTGGCCGCCGAGGACGACCTGGAGGTCGTCGCCGTGGCCGGCAGCGCGGGCGAGGCCGTGCGCCAGGCCCGCGCGCACCAGCCGCACGTCGTGCTGCTGGACCTGGAGATGCCGGGCAACGACCACCCGCCGAGCACCGTGCGCGCCGTGCAGCAGGCCGCTCCCGGCGCGCGCATCCTGATCCTGACCATGCACGACGCGTCGAACCTGGTGCAGTCCCTGCTTCCGCTCGGCATCGCCGGGTTCCTGCACAAGAGCATCACCCACGAGGCGCTGGCCGCCGCGGTCCGCGGCGCCCACGCACCGGGCGGCCCGGTGACGGTGTCCCTGTCGGCGGCACAGCTGGTCGCGCCCGACCCGCCCGACGTGGGGCTCCTCTCCCCGCGTGAAGCGGAGGTGCTCGAACTGGCGTCCCACGGCCTCAGCAACTACCAGATCGCCCGTCGCCTCAACATCGTCGAAGGCACGGTGAAGCGGCACATGCGCAGCATCTTCGAGAAGCTCGAGGCCCGCTCCCGCGTGGAGGCCGCCAACCGGGCCGTTGCGCTCGGGCTGATCTCGCCCCCGGTGGTCGCCCGGCCCGGGCGAACCGCGTTCCCGGCCTCCCTGGGGTCGCCCTAGGACGCTTTGCGGGGCGGTGGATCGTGCTCAGGGCAGCCAGGCCGCCAGCGTCTTCGCGATCAGCTCCGGCTGGTCCTCCGGGGTGTGGTGGCCCGCCACCACCGGGTGGCGCACCACCTTCAGCGACGCGAAGTTCGCCGCGCACCAGTCGATCATCGACGGCGTCAGCATCGTGCCGTGCCCCGGCTCGAACGTGATCAGCAGCTTCGGGATCTCCGGGGTCGACCCCAGCCAGCGGCCGAACGCCTCGATCCGGGCCACCACCGGGGCCGGTTCGCCGCCCAGCGGCAACGAGCGCGCCCACCGCAACAGCGGCCGGCGCGACTCGTCCGTCGGATACGGGCGGGCGTACTCCGGCGGGAGCCCGTCGAGGAAGCCGCCGATCATCGACTCGCCGACGCCCGGGGTCTTGATCGCGCGGAACAGCTCCGCGCCGTCCGGCGGGAATTCTTCCCACGTCATCGGCTTCAGGACCGCTTCCGTGAACGCCAGACCGCGGACCCGCGAAGGGTGCTTCGACGCCCAGTCCGCCGCCAGCGCACCACCCCAGTCGTGGCCGATCAGGACCACGTCGTCCAGGTCCAGGGCGTCGAACCAGGCCGCCAGATAGCGTGCGTGGTCGTCGAACGAATACTCGATGTCCGGCTTGCCCGAGTCGCCCATGCCGATGAGGTCCGGGGCCAGCCGCCGCCCCGGCAGGGACGGCAGCACGTCTCGCCACAGGTAGGACGACGTCGGGTTGCCGTGCAGGAACACCAGCGGCGCACCGGCTCCGATGTCCACAAAGGACATGTTGGAATCCAGGATTTTCATTTGAACACCGCCGCGTTGCGTGCCGCCCACTCGGAGAACGGCCGCGGTGGGCGGCCGAGGACGCGCTCGACGGCGGGGCTGACGCGCTGCTCGCCGGGCGTCGGTGCGCCCAGGACGTCCAGCGTCACGTCGGCCACGTGCTCCGGCATGAAGCCGAGCAGCACCGCGCGGGCCTGCTCGCGCGTCTGCGCAACGAACCGCACCGGCTCGCCGAGCACCTCTCCGATCATCGCCGCCTGCTCGCGCGGCGTGATCGCGGCCGGGCCGGTCAGCACGTACTCCGCACCCGCGTGGCCGTCCTCCCGCAACGCCGCCGCGGCGACCGCCGCGATGTCGTCCGGATCGACCACCGGCAGCGCGACGTCACCGAACGGCGCCACCACCTCCCGCGACGAACGCACGCTTTCCGACCACTGCAAGGTGTTCGACGCGAACGCGCCCGGCTGGAGCATCGTCCACTCCAGACCCGAAGCGCGCACGGAGTCCTCGAGCACCGTGGGGTGCCGCCCGGTGGCGACACCTTGCGAAGACAGCAACACCACCCGGCCGACACCGCTCGAGCGAGCCCGGCCGAGCACTTCGTCCAGCGGCACGAAGGCGCCGGACACCATCAAGAACAGCGCCGACGCGCCGTCCAAAACAGACTCGAACGTCTCCGGCGTTGCCAGGTCGGCCTGGTGCACACGCACCCCGTCCGGCACGTCCGCCGCCGAAATCCGGCGGGAGACCGCCGTCACCTGCTCACCCGCCGCGGCCAGCGCCTGCACCAGCGGTCGTCCGACGTTTCCGGTTGCTCCCGTAATCACGATCATGGGAGCGAAGCTACCTTCCCGCGTATAGTAGGTACCTAGAGGAAAGTAATGGCTGGAGGCCCCGAAAGTGACCAGGACCACACCTACGCCCGAGCTGGCCTGCCCGATCGCCCCGGTGGTCGACATCGTCTTCAGCCGCTGGACGACGCCGATCCTGTGGACGCTCAACGAGTTCGGGCGAATGCGGTTCGTGGAGCTGGAGCGCCGCATCACCACGATCACCCCGAAGGTGCTCACCCAGCGGCTGCGGCAGCTGGAGCGCGACGGCCTCGTCGTGCGCACCTACCACGCCGAGGTCCCGCCGCGGGTGGAGTACGAGATCAGCGAGCTGGGCCGCAGCCTGGGCCCGCTGTTCGCGTCGCTCTCCGAGTGGTCGGGCAACCTCGGCAAGGTCGAAGCGGCCCGGGAGGCCTACGACTCCCGCTGTTCGACCAGGTAGCTTGCCGTGCGCCGCGCGCATCCCCGCGGCGAACGCTTACGGCGAGACGTCCACGTAGTCGAGGTTCGGCGGGCCCCCGTCCGTCGTCGCGGTGAGCCGGATCGTGTGCGAGCCCGCGGCCAGGCTCACCGCCTTCGTCACCGCGCTCCACGTCGTCCACGCGCCGGTCGCCGGGAACGGCACCCCGGCGGCCACCACCGTGCCGTCGACCGAGACGTCCACCGGACGCGCCGCCGTCGTGCCGTTCGCGTAGCCGAACGTCAGCGCTGACGCCGGCCCGGTCACCTCCCACTCGACGTAGCTGCCGAGGGCGTTGGCGCCGTTCGCGAAGCCGGTCCCGGAGTAGCCCGCGTGGTTCGCGTCGACCGTACCGCCCGCCGAGAGCGTCGCGGCTTCGGCTTCGTACCGCGTGGCGCTCCCGCCGGCCTTCGACACGCGGTACAGCACCGTCGCGTGGGACGGCACCGACGCGCTGATCGCCCCCGTCGTGGTCCGCGTCGCCTTGCTCCACAGGTCTTTGAGCGTGTACGACGACGCGCCGCCGATCCCGGTCGCGGACGCGGTCGTGCCGATCGTCGCCGTCGCCGACGTTTCGTTGGACAGCGCCACCGCCCGGTCGCCGTTCGACAGCACCTTGCTGTAGACGACCCGGCCGGCGTCCGCGCTCAGCACCGTCGCCTGCTTGCCCAGCGGGTCCTGGTCGAGCGCGATCACGTCGGTGTTCTTCAGGATCGTGAAGCTGTCGTCCGAGGCCTTCCGCAGGTCGCTGCCGATCAGCAGCGGCGCGGCCATCATCGCCCAGAGGCTGAAGTGCGTGCGGTACTCGGCCGCGGTCATCCCGCCGTTGCCGACCTCCAGCATGTCCGGGTCGTTCCAGTGACCGGGGCCGGCGTACTGCGCGAGGCCGCGGTTGGTCTGCGCCTTGCCGATCATGCTGGACCACTTGTCGGAGATGTCGCCGGTGGTGCGCCACAGGTTCCCGACCGGCGCGGCCCACGTCCACGGCTTGTTCTGGCCCCACTCGCAGATCGAGTACGCGATCGGGCGGCCGGACCTGGCGAGCGCGTCGCGCATCGCCTTGTAGCGCTGCTGCGCGTCGACGCCCTGGTTGTTGCAGTTGTCGTACTTGAGGTAGTCGACCCCCCAGGAGGCGAACAGGTTCGCGTCCTGCTGCTCGTGACCGAGCGCGCCGGGGAAGCCCGCCGTGTTGCAGGTCTTCGTCCCGGCACTGGTGTAGATGCCGAACTTCAGGCCTTTCGCGTGCACGTAGTCGGCAAGCGCCTTGATGCCGCCCGGAAAGCGCGCCGGGTCGGGGACGAGGTTGCCCGCGGAGTTCCGCGACGGCAGTGCCCAGCAGTCGTCGATGTTGACGTAGGTGTAACCGGCGTCCTTGAGGCCCTTGCTCACGAAGAGGTCGGCGATCCCTTTGATCATCGCTTCGTTGAAGTCGGCTCTGCAGTGCGTGGAGTTCCAGTTGTTGAAGCCCATGGGCGGCGTGCGCAGCAGCCCGTTTTCGAGGGCGAGCGCCTCGGACTGGCACACGACGAGACCGCTTGCCGCGAGCGCGAGCGCGGCGACCGCGCTCGCGATTCGGCGAGGTGAGGACATGCGTACTCCCGGTGGTGGAGACATCAGAGGTCTGCACCAGTTAGTAAAGAGTCCTGCCTAACCGGGAGTCAAGAGAGCATGTATCAGATATGAAATTGGGTTTCCGCTGGCCGGGACGCTATTCCCGCACCTGGCGCGCCGTCGCCATCGCGCGTTCGGTCTCCCAGAACGCCCGCATCGACGTGATCAGCCCGTCCTCGCCGACGCGGTAGACGAACACCCCGTCGGTGTCGACGCGGTACCCGCCCGGCAGATACGTCGTGATCGTCCCGACGTTGGCCACCTCGTCGCCCGCCGCGTGGGAGTCGCGGATGACGAACTCGAAGCGTTCCACGTTGGCGATCGTCATGTCCCAGAACGCGCTGATCCCCTCGCGGCCGTGGTGACCCTTGCCCTCGGCGTCGAACATCGACGGCCCGACCGGGTCCTCCACCACCCCGTCGGGCGCGAACAACGCCAGCCAGGCGTCCTTGTCCCCCGCCGTCGCCGCGGTCATCGACGCGAACGCCGCCCGCCGCGCCGGCGGCTGCTCTTTCCCGGTGTCCCAACTGACCTGCACGCCCATCGGAGTCACTCCTCGAACTTGGCGATGATTTCGGCCCCGAACTTGTGGATCGCCTCGAGCTTCGGCTCGACCGGCGCGTCGAACCCGACGCCGTCGAACACCCACGGCATGGTGATGACGTCGGTGACGCCGGCCTCGGCCTGCTCGCGGTAGCCGTCGAGACCGAACTTGTCGATGCAGACGGCCTGGTACTCGAACGGGTCACCGGCGCGGCCGCGCTCGGCCAGCAGCTCCCTCAGCCTGGCGATGGTGTCGCGCAGCTCGTCGAGCTTCATCATCGCCGACGACCAGCCGTCGGCGACCCGCGCGGCGCGCTTCAACGCGACCTCGGTGTGGCCGCCGATGTAGAACGGCACCCGGCTCGGCGGCGCCGGGCTCATCTGAATCTTGTCGAAGTCGTAGAACTCGCCGTGGTACTCGACCATGCCGCCGTCGAGGATCAGCCGGAGCACGTCGATGGCCTCGTCGACGCGCTTGCCGCGCCGCTCGAACGGCACGCCGCAGTACTCGAACTCCTGCGGCAGCCAGCCGACGCCCAGCCCGAGGCCGAACCGGCCGCCGGTGAGCACCGCCGCCGAGCCGACCTGGCGCGCCAGGAGCACGGGATTGCGCGAACCGAGCTTGAGCACCGACGTGTAGAAGCGGATCCGGCTGGTGACCGCGCCCATCGACGCGGTCGCCACGAGCGGGTCCACCCAGGGCGTCTCCGCGGTCCAGAACCGGCTGCCGTCGGGCGTGTACGGATAGTCCGTGTTCACCGTTTCGGCATAGAACAGCGAATCCGGCAGGGCAATGGAGGCGAAGCCGGCCTCTTCGGCGGCCCGGGCGAGCTCGCCCAGCTGATCGAGGGGGGTCATCGCGATCGACAGGGTGAACTTCATGGTGTCGAACTATAACGTGTTCTAGTTTCTTCGGCCAGGTCCGACGGTGTGCCGCGTCACCCGCCGGGAACCCTCCGCGTAGCGTCCGCGTTGTCCGAATCAAAGGTGACTTCCGGTCACCGGGGCACCGAGCTTCTGGGAGTGGTCCATGGGCACCGCGATCTTCCTGATCGTGCTCGTCGTCGTGATCGTCGGTGGCGGCCTCTATTTCTCGCGGCAGCGCGCCGCGGCCCGGCAGCGGGAACTCGACGACGCCAAGGCCGACGCCCGGCGCCTGGTCGAGCGGCTCGGCGGCCAGGTCCTCAACCTCAACGGCAACGACACCGCGTCGATGCAGGCGATGGCGGACGCCGCCGAGCGCTACAACGCGGCGGGCTCGCAGATGGAGCAGGCCCGCACGATCGAGCAGGCCCGGCTGGTCAAGGACACCGCCGTCGAGGGCCTCTACTACGTGCGCGCCGCGCGCGTCGCGATGGGCATGGATCCCGGTCCGCAGCTGCCCGAGGAGGCCGAGCGCGAGCGCGCCGGCAAGGTCACCGAGCGCCGCGAGGTGGACGTCGAGGGCCAGCACTACGCCGCCTCCCCCGACGCCGGCCAGGACACGCCGTACTACTACCCCGGCGGCCGCGTCGCCGGGCGTCCGGTGCCGCAGGGCTGGTACAGCGAGCCGTGGTGGAAGCCCGCGCTCGTCGCCGGCGCCTGGGGCATCGGGTCGATGTTCCTGTTCAGCGCGATGTTCTCCGGCATGGGCGGCATCGCCAGCGCCTCGGCCTGGGAGTCGGGCTACGACGCGGGCCAGCAGGACGCCCTCGAGTCCGGCGACATGGGCGGTGACGGCGGTGACGCCGGCGGCGACATGGGTGGCGATGGCGGCGGCGACTGGGGCGGCGGCGGCTTCGACGGTGGCGGGTTCGACGGCGGGGGCTTCGACGGCGGCGGCTTCGACTTCTGACCGCCACCAGCCTTCAAACGCCCCAATGTGGCGTTGGGTGCGTTGGATGCACCCAACGCCCAAGGTTGGGCAGTTGGCTGCGGCAGCGAGCGGTCAAACTGCCCGATTGGCCCGATTGGCCCGGTTTCAGGTGCACGCCCACAGCCGTGAATGTCGCATTGAGGGACATAGAGGGCGCTTAGTAGGCGAAGGCCGCGGGCCGCGGCTCGTCGGACTC
>NZ_JBFBBN010000024.1:71284-129178 GCF_040682715.1 Amycolatopsis sp. NPDC051128
GCCCGACTGCGGCGTCGGCTCCGGTTGAGGGACATAGAGTCCCTCAATGCGACATTCACGGCCGTTCCGTTGACCGCTTGCGCGGCAGAGGAATCCTTAACTACCTGGCCTTGACCGAACGCCACATTGGGTGCGCTGAACGCAACCAACGCCACATTGGGGCGCTCAGGCGGGCTGGCAGGTGGGGCACCAGTAGAGGTTCCGCCCCACCAGTTCCGACGTCGCCACCGGCGTTCCGCACACCAGGCACGGCTCACCGGCGCGGCGGTAGACGTACACCTCGCCGCCGTGGCGGTCGATCCGCGCCGCCCGCCCCATCGCCTCCGGCAGGTGCTCCGGGCGGACCGTGTCGATCCGGCCGACGCGGACGCCGGCGCGCATCAGGGTCACCAGGTCGGCCCACATGTCGTCCCACAACGCCCGGTCCAGCGCCCGCCCCGGCGTGAGCGGGGCGACGCCGTGGCGGAACAGCACCTCGGCGCGGTAGACGTTGCCGACCCCCGCGAGGACCGCCTGGTCCATCAGCAACGCCGCGATCGAGACCTTCGAACGCGAGATCCGCGCCCAGGCCAGGTCGGGTTTCGCGCCGCGCCGCAGCGGGTCGGGGCCGAGGCGCGCCTTGATCGCGTCGGCCTGCTCGGGGGCCAGCAGCTCGCACCGGGTTGGCCCGCGCAGGTCCGTCCAATGTGTCCGGCCGGCCAGCCGCAGGCGGACCTGGCCCACCGGCTCCGGCGCGGGCAGCGGGAACTCGCCGAAGGTGCCGTAGAGCCCCAGGTGGATGTGGACGATCCCGTGTGGACCGTAGTCGTGGAAGAGGTGCTTGCCGTACGCCTCGGCGCCGACGAACACCTGACCGTCCAAACGGGACGCTTCGGCGGCGAACCGGCCCTGCGGGCTGCTCACCTCGACCGGCGCCCCGGCGAACCGGCGCTTGTGCAGCCGCGCGAGCCGGTGGAGCGTGTGCCCCTCCGGCATCAGGCCTCCGGCAGCGGCGGCGGGGTGCCCGTGCGCTCGTAGTCCAGCAGCTGCTGGACGCGGCGGGCGTGCCGCTCCTCCGGCGAAACCTCCGTCGCCAGGAAGGCCTCGACGATCTCGACGGCCTCCTCGGCGGTGTGCATCCGGGCGCCGACGCCGATCAGCTGGGCGTGGTTGTGCTCCCGGCACAGCTTGGCGGTCTCGACGCTCCAGGCCAGGCCGGCGCGCGCGCCGGGGACCTTGTTCGCGGCGATCTGCTCCCCGTTGCCGGAGCCGCCGACGACGATGCCCCGGCTGCCCTCGTCGGCCACCACGCGCCGCGCCGCCTCGACACAGAACGCCGGATAGTCGTCGGCCGCGTCGTAGACGTGCGGACCGATGTCGGTCACCTCGTGGCCCTGCCTCTCCAGGTGAGCCACCAGGTGGTTCTTCAGCTCGTAACCGGCATGGTCGGATCCCAAATAGACACGCACGGCGGGAAGTCTGCCACCACGGCCGGATTCGGGCATGCTCCGGGGGTGGGGATCTGGGAGCAGACGGGGTACGACGTCCGGCTCGACTGGGGTGCCGAGGGCGTCGCGGTGCTGGGCCGGGAATGCGCGGTCCTGATCATCGTCGACGTGCTTTCCTTCAGCACGACCACGGATCTCGTGGTCGGCCGCGGCGGCCGCGTGCTGCCGGTCCGGTGGCGCGACGCACGCGGGGTGGCGCGGGCACGGGCGGCCGGCGCGGTCATCGCGGGTGAAGACGAATTCACCCTGCGGCCCTCTTCTGTGACGGAAATCCCGCCGGGAACGCTGCTCGCGCTCCCCTCACCCAACGGCGCGACCCTGTGCGAAGCCGCCGCGGAGACCGGTGCCCGGGTACTCGCGGGGTGCCTGCGCAACGCGTCCGCCGTCGCCGCGAAGGCGCGCGAAATCGGCGGGCCCATCGGCCTGATCGCGGCCGGGGAACGCTGGGGCGTGAACATCTTCGGCGACGGCGAGACGTTCGGGCCGCTGCGGCCGTGCGCCGAGGACCAGATGGGCGCGGGCGCGATCGGCGCAGCCCTGGCCGGGCGAGGCCTGTCCTTGTCCCCGGAAGCGGACCTCGCCGTGCGCACCGTCGACGTCACGGCCTTGGCGAGCTGCGTGTCCGGGCGCGAACTGACCGAATCGGGCCACGGCGGCGACGTCACCCTGGCCGCGCAGCTCGACGTGAGCGATGCTGCTCCGATGCTGAGCGAAGGAGTACTGGCATGACCGGCCGCTGGATCGACGTCGCCGACGGCGTGTACGCGCGCCGCTACGAGGAACTGGACCTGACCGTCGGGCTGGTCGTCGGCGCCGATCGATGCCTGGTCGTCGACACCCGCGGCGACCTCGAGCAGGGTGCCGAGCTGGCGGCGGCGGTCCGCGAGCTGACGCCCCTGCCGTGGTCGGTCGTGTACACCCACGCGCACTTCGACCACACCTGGGGCACCGAGCCCTTCACACCCTGCGCCGTCTGGGCGCACGAAGGCTGCCGCGCCGAGCTGACCGAGTACGCGGAGGACGCGCGGGCCAAGTGGATCGCCTACTACCGCGAACAGGGCAAGGCCGAGACCGCGGACGCCATCGCGCGCACGACGTTCGTCGTGCCGGACCACCTGTTCACCGACCGGACCGAGCTCGACCTGGGTGGGCGGACGGCCGTCCTGCTGCACCCCGGCCGCGCCCACACCGACCACGACGTGATCGTGCACGTGCCCGACGCGGGCGTGCTCTTCGCGGGGGACATCGTCGAGAACGCCGAACACGGCTTCAGCGCGTTCTCCTTCAGCGCCGAATCGGACCTGACCGCGTGGCCGGACACCCTCGACACGCTCCTCGGGCTGGAGCCGCGGGTGGTCGTGCCCGGCCACGGCGAGCCGGTCGACGCCGACTTCGTCCGCTACCACCGCCACGGCCTGCACGAGCTGATCACGCTCAAGGCGGGCGTCGGCCGCGGCGAGACGACCGAGGTGGCGGCCGTGGCGGCGTCGCGCTATCCCAGCGACGTCACCCTGGCCGCCCTCGCGACGCCTTAGTCGAAGTTCAGCTCGCCCGTGCGGGTGCGCTTGAGCTCGAAGAAGTTCGGGAAGCTCGCCAGGGCGACCGCGCCGTCGAACACCTTGAGCGCGTCCTCGCCCCGCGGGATCGAGGTCAGCACCGGACCGAAGAACGCCACGCCGTCGATGTGGATCGTCGGGGTGCCGACGTCCGTGCCGACCGGGTCCATGCCCTCGTGGTGGCTCTTCTTCAGCGCCTCGTCGTACTCGGTCGAGTGCGCGGCGTCGGCCAGCTCGGCCGGCGCGCCGATCGCTTCCAGCGCCTGCTTGATGACCTCGTCGTAGTCCTTGTTGCCCTGGTTGTGGTGGCGGGTGCCGAATTCGGTGTAGTACTCCCGCAGCATCTCTTCGCCCTTGAGCTGCGACAACGCGACGGCCACGCGCACCGGGCCCCAGCCCTTCGCCAGCAGCTCCTTGTACTGCTCGGGCAGCTCGTCCCGGCCGTCGTTCAGCACCGACAGGCTCATGATCCGGAAGTGCAGATCCAGGTTGCGGTGCTTCTCCACCTCCAGGATCCAGCGGGAGGTGATCCACGCGAACGGGCAGATCGGATCGAAGTAGAACTCGACCTTCGTGGGCTGCTCGGCAGCAGTCATCAGGGCACTCCTGTGCGAAGTCGGAAGACGGATAACGGGGGGACGGACCCCCAACGCGGACCAACACCGGGCAACCCGGGGTTGTTCCCCGTCGCCCGGCACCCCGTCCCCATGATTGGATGCGAGGAGTTGAAAACCGATCCCACGACCAGAGGTGCCTGTGCCCGCCCCCAACCTGACCCGCGACCAAGCCAAGCTGCGCGCGGACCTGCTCGATGTCACCGGCTACGACATCGAGCTCGACCTGACCGACGGCCACGGCGGTCCCGGGGAGAAGACCTTCGCGTCGACGACGACCGTCCGGTTCTCCAGCGCCCGCGCCGGCGAGAAGACGTGGGTCGACCTCGTCGCCGACCGCGTGCACTCGGCCACCCTGAACGGCGCTGACGTCGACGTCAGCGCCTACGTCGAGGACAAGGGCATCGCGTTGGCCGGACTGGCCGAGGCGAACGAGCTCACGGTGAGCGCCGACTGCCGGTACATGAACACCGGCGAAGGCCTGCACCGGTTCGTCGACCCGGTCGACGACGGCGTCTACCTGTACACGCAGTTCGAAACCGCGGACGCCAAGCGGATGTTCGCCTGCTTCGACCAGCCCGACCTGAAGTCGGTCTACCGGCTCACCGTGCTCGCGCCGAAGGACTGGAAAGTCGTCTCGAACACGATGGTGGAATCCACCGAGGAGACGCCGGAAGGCGCCGTCCGGACGGTGTTCAAGCAGTCCGAGCGGCTCTCCACCTACCTGGTCGCGCTGGTCGCCGGGCCGTACGCGGAGTGGCGCGACGAGTACGCCGACGAGCACCGGACCATCCCGCTCGGCATCTACTGCCGCGCGTCACTGGCCGAGCACATGGACGCCGACCGGCTGTTCACCGAGACCAAGCAGGGCTTCGGCTTCTACCACCGGAAGTTCGGCACGCCCTACCCGTTCTCCAAGTACGACCAGCTGTTCGTGCCGGAGTTCAACGCGGGCGCGATGGAGAACGCCGGCGCCGTGACGTTCCTGGAGGACTACGTCTTCCGCAGCCGCGTCACCCGCTACGCCTACGAGCGGCGCGCCGAGACGCTGCTGCACGAGATGGCGCACATGTGGTTCGGCGACCTGGTCACCATGCGCTGGTGGGACGACCTGTGGCTGAACGAGTCGTTCGCGACCTTCGCGAGCGTCCTCGCCCAGGCCGAGGCCACCGAGTACAAGAACGCGTGGACCAGCTTCGCGAACATCGAGAAGTCGTGGGCCTACCGCCAGGACCAGCTGCCCTCGACGCACCCGATCGCCGCCGACATCGTCGACCTGCACGCGGTCGAGGTGAACTTCGACGGCATCACCTACGCCAAGGGCGCGAGTGTGCTCAAGCAGCTCGTCTCCTACGTCGGGCTGGACCACTTCCTCGACGGCCTGAAGGTCTACTTCGGCAAGCACGCCTGGGGCAACGCGACGCTGGCCGACCTGCTGGGCGCGCTGGAGGAGGCGTCCGGGCGCGACCTGTCGTGGTGGAGCGCGCAGTGGCTGGAGACCACCGGGCTCAACTCGCTGAGCCCGCGCTACGAGGTCGGCGCGGACGGGACGTTCACGTCGTTCGCCGTCATGCAGTCCGGCGCGAAGCCGGGCGCCGGTGAGCTGCGCACCCACCGCGTCGCCGTCGGCGTGTACGACGAAGACGGCTCCGGCAAGATCGTCCGGACCCAGCGCGTCGAGCTGGACGTCGACGGCGAGCGCACCGAGGTACCCGACCTCGTCGGCCGGCCCGCCGGCAAGCTCGTGCTGGTCAACGACGACGACCTGACCTACTGCACGATGCGGCTCGACCCGGCGTCGCTGACCACGCTGATCGATCGCGTCGCCGACATCACCGAGTCGCTGCCGCGGACGCTGTGCTGGTCGGCGGCGTGGGAGATGACCCGCGAAGCCGAGCTGAAGGCCCGCGACTTCGTCACGCTGGTGCAGCGCGGCATCCACACCGAGAGCGAGGTCGGCGTCGTCCAGCGGCTGCTGCTGCAGGCCCAGACCGCGCTGAACTCCTACGCCGAGCAGGACTGGGCGGCTTCGACCGGCTGGCCGGCGTTCACCGGGCGGCTGCTGGAGCTGGTCCGCGGCGCCGAGCCGGGGTCGGACCACCAGCTGGCGTTCGTGAACTCCCTGGCCGGGTCGGTGCTGGACTCCTCGTCCTTGGCGATCGTCGCCGGCTGGCTGGACGGGTCGGCGCCGCTTGAAGGCCTGACGGTGGACACCGACCTGCGCTGGCGGCTGCTGCACGCGCTGGTGGCGCACGGCAAGGCGGCCACGGCGGAGATCGACGCCGAGCTGGCCCGCGACAACACGGCCACGGGCCGCCGCCAGGCGGAGCGCGGCCGGGCTCTGCGCCCATCGGCGGAGGCCAAGGCCGACGCGTGGCAGCGCGCGGTGTACGACGACGAGCTGCCGAACGCGGTCAGCGACTCGCTCATCTCGGGCTTCTCGCACCCGGGCCAGAAGTCGCTGCTCGGCTCGTACGTGGCCAAGTACTTCGAGGTGATCGACGAGGTGTGGCAGCGGCGCTCCAGCGAGCGCGCGCAGCCGATCGCGATCGGGCTGTACCCGTCGTGGGCGGTGGCACCGGAAACGGTGACGGCGTCGGACGAGTGGCTGACCGGTGATCACCCGCAGGCGTTGCGCCGGCTGGTGTCGGAGGGCCGGGCGGGCATCGTCCGGGCTCTCGCGGCGCGGGACTTCGACGCCCAGGCCTGATCAAAGCGCCCCAATGTGGCTTTGGTTGCGTCCAACGCACCCAATGTGGCGTTCGGTGCGTTGGACGCACCGAACGCCACATTGGGGCGCTTGAGACCGGTGCCGGACGCGAAAAGGCCCCGCGCCCAACCGGGTGCGGGGCCTTTCGTGGCTTCGGGTCAGCGGGGGGCGGGGCCCGCCTGGTCGGACAGCATGCGCAGCGCGTTCGCCAGGCCGTTGACCAGCCCACGGACGAGGTCGCCCTCCTTGAAGGACGCCACCATGCTGGCCACCGCCAGCTTGGCGCCGCGGTCGGGCAGGCGCAGGTGCGCCGCCTTGCCCGTGACGATCTCGATCTTCCGCTCGCCGGGCGAGACCGCGATCAGCACCGAGTTCGCCGGGTCCGCCGTCGTCGCGTGCAGCTTCTCCGCCGCCGGGCGGCTGTCCTCGCCCAGCTCACCGAGGTAGAGGCTGAAGTCCAGGCCGGTCTCCCGGCTCGCGAACGTCAGCGCCTCGTCGAGGCGGGCCAGCTGGCGGGTCGTGAACGGTCCCACCGGCGCGGCCGGCTCGTACATCTTCGCGGCCGACACGCGGCCGCTGGACGTGAGAGCCTCGCCGAAGCCCAGCTCGGACTCGTCGACGCGCTTCGTGAGCTCACCAGTTGCCACGAGCGCCTCCTGCCGCGGTCGGGGCGCCCTCGGGGGCGCTGCTTTGGACTCCGGCGTGCCGGTGCCCCTCGCCGACCCCTTCGGGGTTGGCACTCCACCACATGGCCGGGTAGTCCCAGGCCTGGCCGGACCGGTGCCGTGAGGCACCACCGGACCTGCGCCGGAGCGTCAGCAGCCCGGCGAGGCCGTAGATGGCCAGCGGGATCACGGCGAACACCACGATCGTCTCGACAACGTTCACGGCGGTGAGCGTATCCGATGACCTCCACGGCCACCGCGCCCGCCGCATTCGACCGTTCGTCGTAAGCCGGACGCCGTCCGCCGCTTGGCTCGCGGGCACTGGAACGTTGGGGCGAAGACCGTCGGGCCGAAAGGTTGCAACTCAACGTACGGGCGGCCGCACCCGCCGCTGTCATCTTGTCGCAGCCTTGAAATCCTCGTAGCTTTTTCACCTGTACGGGCCTTGCGCCCCGCTCTCCAACCCCAGCAGGTAACGCACCGGTCCCAGGAGGCCTTGCCATGAACCGCGCCCACACCGCCGCACAGGCGATCACCGAGACCGTCTCGTCACCCAGCGACACCGAATTCGTGCCCGGAACGCGTGTGACGGCGGGCACAAGGGTTACGCGGGGTACACGTGTCACTCGCGGTACCCGGGTGACCGCGGGAACCCGCGTCACCATGGGCACTCGGGTGACGGCCGGGACGCGAGTCACCCGTGGCACCCGGGTCACCAGGGGCACTCGTGTCACGATGGGCACGCGCGTGACGGCCGGCACCCGCGTCACCTGCGGCACTCGTGTCACCATGGGGACCCGCGTCACCTGCCAGAGCGACTACGCGCTCGCCGCCTGAGCTCGCCGACGCCTGTTCGACCAGGGCCGCACGCACTACCTGAGAACATCGCGCGCAAGCACCCGGCTCGCCCCGGCCGCCGCAAGGCAGCCGGGGCGCCGGCTTGTCCGGGGGCTCCGCCACCCGGAACCCCCGAAAAGCAAGCAGTGCTGTTCCGGGGCTTCGCCCCGGGCCGGGGGCTCCGCCACCCGGAACCCCCGAAAGCAAGCAGTGCTGTTCCGGGGCTTCGCCCCGGGCCGGGGGCTCCGCCACCCGGAACCCCCGAAAAGCATGCAGTCAGGCGGCGGAGCCGAGATACGGCCGCCAGAGCGGGTCGGCCTCCTTGGAATGCGCGAGCAGCCGCCAGTGCGGGCCGTGGGGGGCACGCGGGACGACGCGCAGCCGCCAGCCGATCTCCGAAAGCAGCCGATCCGCCTTGCGGTGGTTGCACCGGGCGCAGCAGGCGACGCAGTTGGTCCAGCTGTGGGGACCACCCCGGCTGCGGGGGATGACGTGGTCGATCGTCTCGGCCCGGCCTCCGCAGTAGGCGCAGCGGTACCGGTCGCGGTGCATCAGCCCGGCGCGGGTGAGCGGCACTTTCGCCCGATAGGGCACCCGCACGTACGTGCTGAGGCGGATCACCGAGGGCACCGGCAGGGAAACCTTCGCCGAATGCAGTTCGATACCGCCGGGGTCACCGTGCACCACTTCGGCCTTGCCGCACATCACGAGCACGACCGCGCGCCGGAGCGGCAACGCGGTCAGCGGCTCGAAGGTGGCGTTGAGCAGGAGCACCCGGCGCCGGCCCCAGGCCGGGGCAGCCGGATCACGGCCTCTACTACGCTGTCCGGGCGGGCGGGTCACTCCCCCTGGGCGGGTCCCCGGCCCGGCCGGGACGGCTCCGCCGGATGCGGACCCCCCCGGATAGGCGCGCAGAACCACCTCTGGCGTCTCGTCGGCCATGGCTTGGCCGGAGACGCCGCGGGGGCTGGGTTGTCGGTCTGGCACTCGACCACCTCCAGGGGCGTAGGCATAGTCGACCACAGAACAGGCCCCCAGCGCACGTGTGTTACAAGACGTGTCACATCCGCGCGACCCGACATCCACTCGATGTTGGGCTGACCGACCCGATCGGAAGGATGATCGAACCCCCGTGCTCCCCTCGCTCTCCACAGCCAAGACGCCGTGCACCGAAGACCTGAGTACCTTCTGTCACCAGGTGTACACGGTCACGAACAACGAGTGGCTGGCCGGCTCGGCGAACTGGCTGCTGACCAAGCCGCTGAAGATCCTGATGATCATCGTGATCGCGTTCCTCGTGCGGATGCTCCTCCGGCGCGTGATCAACCGGGTCACGACGCTCCCGAAGTCGAACGGCCGGATCCCGGCACTGCTGAGACCCCTGCGCGAGCGGGCCCCCGAGGTGCTCGGCTCCGCCGTCATCGAACGGCGCCGCCAGCGCGCGAAGACCATCGGCTCGGTGCTGAAGTCGATGGCGACGTTCCTGATCTACGGCCTCGCGTTCATCCTCGTGCTGGGCGAACTCGGCATCGACCTGGGCCCGATCATCGCCTCGGCCGGCATCATCGGCGTCGCCATCGGGTTCGGCGCGCAGAACCTCGTGCGGGACTTCCTCTCCGGCATCTTCATGATGATCGAGGACCAGTACGGCGTCGGCGACGTCGTCGACATCGGCGAGGCGACCGGCACCGTCGAGGCGGTCGGCCTCCGGATCACCACGCTGCGCGACCTCAAGGGCACGGTCTGGTACGTCCGCAACGGCGAGGTGCTGCGCGTCGGCAACTCGAGCCAGGGCTTCGCGGTCGCGGTCGTCGACGTCCCGCTCGGCTACTCCGCCGACGTCGAGCGCGCGTCCACGGTGCTCACGACGGCCGCCTCCACGGCGACGGAGAGCGACTTGCTGAAGGACAACGTCCTCGAGCCGCCGGAGATGCTCGGTGTGGAAAGCGTCACACCGGAGGGACTCCAGCTGCGCCTGACCGTGAAGGTGCGGCCGGGCAAGCAGTGGGCCGTGCAGCGGGCTCTGCGGGCCCAGCTCTTGGCGGCGCTGGAGGAAGCCGGCTTCGAGCCGCCGCTCGGGAGGATGTTCACCGGCATGAAGGCTCAGGCCATCGAAAAGTAGCGCCGTTACGCTGGGAAACGGGTTCACGACGGTCCGGGACGAACGGGACCGGGCGTCGGGAACCCCGGACCCGAAGGGCAAAATGGAAGGCGTGTCTGCAGTGAGCGAACCGGCGAACCTCTACGAAGCGGTCGGCGGCGAACCGACCTTCCGCCGGATCGTCGGGCGATTCTACGAAGAGGTCGCGCGCGACGAGATCCTCCGCCCGCTGTACCCCGAGGAGGACCTCGGCCCGGCCGAGGAACGCTTCCGGCTGTTCCTCATGCAGTACTGGGGTGGCCCGCACACCTACTCCGACCAGCGCGGGCACCCGCGGCTGCGGATGCGGCACGCGCCGTTCAAGATCGGGCCGATCGAGCGGGACGCCTGGCTGCGCTGCATCCGGATCGCCGTCGACGAAGAGAACCTCGAAGAGCCCTACCGCGGGCAACTCTGGGCCTATCTGGAGATGGCCGCGCACAGCATGATGAACAGCTTCGTCTGATGAGACGGGAAGCCTGGTGGCAGGACGCCGTCTTCTACCAGGTCTACGTACGCTCGTTCGCCGATTCGGACGGCGACGGCGTCGGTGACCTGGAAGGCATCCACTCCCGGCTCGGGTACCTGGAACTGCTGGGAATCGACGCGCTGTGGCTGACCCCGTTCTACCGCTCCCCCATGGCCGACCACGGCTACGACATCGCCGACCCGCGCGACGTCGACCCGATGTTCGGCACTCTCGGCGACTTCGACGTGCTGCTCACCGAGGCGCACAAGCGCGGCATCAAGGTCACCGTCGACGTGGTGCCGAACCACACCAGCAACCAGCACGCCTGGTTCAAGTCGGCGATGGCGGCCGCGCCGGGCAGCCCGGAGCGCGACCGCTACATCTTCCGCGACGGCGTCGGCCCGCGCGGCGAGGACCCGCCGAACAACTGGGTCAGCGCGTTCGGCGGCCCGGCCTGGACCCGGGTGCCGGACGGTCAGTGGTACCTGCACCTGTTCGCGCCGCAGCAGCCGGACCTGAACTGGACCAACCCGGAGGTCGCCGCCGACCTCGAACGCACCCTTCGCTTCTGGCTCGAACGCGGGGTCGACGGCTTCCGCATCGACGTCGCGCACGGCATGGCCAAGCCGCCGGGGCTGCCGGACATGGACCCGCGCGCGGACCCGCTGGGGCCGAGCCACTACTACGACCCGCGCTGGGACCACGACGGCGTCCACGAGATCCACCAGATGATCCGCAAGGTGCTCGACGAGTTCCCGGACGCGATGGCGGTCGGCGAGATCTGGGTGACCGACGAGGAGCGCCTCTCCCGCTACCTACGGCCCGACGAGCTGCACCTGGCGTTCAACTTCCGGCTGGTGCTGACCCACTTCGACGCCGACGCGATGCGCACGGCCATCGAGCGGTCCCTGACCGTGCCGGCCCGCACCGGCGCGCCGGCGACGTGGACGCTGGGCAACCACGACGTCTGGCGCCAGGTCAGCCGCTACGGCGGCGGCGCTGCCGGGGTGCGCCGCGCGCGGGCGATGGCGTTGGTGGAACTGGCCCTGCCCGGCGCGGTCTACCTGTACAACGGCGAAGAGCTGGGCTTGGCCAACGTGGATATCCCGGAGTCGGAGATGGCCGACCCGCGCGCGAAGACGAGCGGCGCCGAGTTCGGCCGCGACGTTTCCCGGGTGCCGCTGCCGTGGGAGGGCGACCGGCCGCCGTTCGGCTTCTCCCGCAACCCGCGCACGTGGCTGCCGATGCCCGCCGAGTGGGCCGGGCTGACGGTCGAGGAGCAGATCGAGGACGCGGACTCGACGCTTTCGCTGTACCGGCAGGCGATCGAGCTGCGAAAGACGCATCCGGCGTTCAGCGGCGACGAGCTGGAGTGGTACGGCGCGCCCGCGGGGTGTTTCGCCTTCCGCCGCAAAGGCGGCGGTCTCGTGTGCGCGTTGAACACTTCGGCGAGCCCGATCGCGCTCCCGCCGGGTGAGGTGCTGTTGTCGAGCAGCCCGCTGGTGGACGGGAAGCTTCCGGCGGATTCGGCCGTCTGGCTGGTCTGACCCTGGTTCCCCAGGCCTGGGAACCCGTCAGAACAGCAGCGGCAGCAGCGCGTGCCGGCGGCGCAGGATCGCGCCGTAGCGGGCGTCCAGGCGCAGCCACGAGTCCGTCGCCGACACGCGGACGACGTCGCCCGGCACATCCGAATCCACGAACCCCATGCCGGACAACGCGAACAGGCACCGCATCTGGACCTTGACCTCGACCGAGCCGCCGGTCACCGTCAGCACCGCCTGGTCCATCAGCGACGCCGGCGGGTTGCCGTGCGGGCCGGCGTTGTCCCTGGCCAGCGTCACGCCGCGGTCGGCGAGGTCCGCGACGACGTGCACCGGGAGCTCGTCGACCAGTGGCCAGCGGCCGGACGGCGGCAGTTCGCCGTGCCACAGCAGGTCGCGGGCCGGGCCCGGGTCCATCTTCGGGCCGCCCGCCACGGTCAGCGCGGCGAGCAGCTCGTTGCCGGACACCGTGACGTCGCCGGGGGTGACGTCACCGGCCACCGCGCGGGTGGCCAGGCACTCGAACGGCGTCGCCGTCCAGGCCTCGACCACGCCGTCGCCGCGCTGCCGCAGCCGGACGGCCGTCTGGCCGTCCAGCCGGACCGCGCGGGCGACGAACGCGCCGAGGGTCTCGCGGTCGGCCGCCTCCGGCACGAACAACTCAGGCATCCACGAACCCCTGCTTCAGAAACTCCGACTCGGCCGGGCTGAGCCTACGCGGCCGCAGCGCGACCGTGTCGTACGGCGCCAGCACCGTCTCCGCGGTGACCGCGACCGGGTCCGTCCCGGCCGGCCCCGAGTGGACGCGGTAGGCGAGGGTGAAGCTCGCCGCGCGCAGCTCGGTCAGGTCGATGTCGACGCGCAATGCCCGCCCGGACACCACGATCGGCGCCTTGTAGGCCACCTCGAGCCGGACCACGACGATCCCCTTCGGCAGCTGGTCCAGCCCGGCCTCGACGGCCTTCTCGAACAGCAACGGGATCCGCGCCTCTTCGAGCAGCGTCACCATCTTCGCGTGGTTGATGTGGCCATAGACGTCCATGTCCGTCCAGCGCGGGCGGACCTGCGAAACGTAGGTCACCGAACCGTGCTCCGGATCTGGCGGGCCGCCACCGAAAGCGTCGCCAGGTCGAGCCGGCCGGACTTGGTGATCTCGTCCAGCGCGACGCGCGCCCGCTGCAGCCGGGACGCGTTCGTCTTCTCCCACTGGGCGATCTTGGCGTCCCCGGACGACCCGGGATCGCTGTGCTTCAGTGCGTCCAGCGTGATCGCCCGCAGCGAGCCGTAGACGTCGTCGCGCAGCGAAAGCCGGGCGAGCGCGTGCCAGCGGTTGCCGCGTTCGAGCTTGCTGATCTCGGTGAGCATCTTGTCGACGTCCAGGTGGTCCGAAAGCGCGTAGTACAGCTCCGCCGTCTCCGACGGGCTGTGCGGGGCGTCCACGCCGATCTGCTGCTCGGCGAGCTCGGCGACCTCGGTTACGTCGAGCAGGCCGAAGGTGTGCAGCAGGTGCGAGACGCGGCGGGCGAGCCCGGGCGGCACGTTCGCGGCGATCAGCCCGTCCGCGTGTGTCTGCACCGACTCGGCCTCGCGGCCGCGGAGCAGGTCGCCGATCTTCGGGACGAGGTCGCCGAGCACGCGGCCGAAGCGGTTGATCTCCGACAGGAGCGCCAGCGGCTGCGGCCGGTTCGTGAGGAACCAGCGTGCGGCGCGGTCGAGCAGCCGCCGCGTCTCCAGCACCATCTCGTCGGCGACGTCGGTGTGCACGACGTTGTCGAGCGCGTCGATCTCCGCCCACAGGGCCGGCAGGTCGAACACCCGCGTCACCACGGCGTACGCGCGCACCGCGTCGGTCGCGGTCGCGTTCATCTCCTCCATCAGCCGGTAGACGAACGAGATGCCGCCGCCGTCGACCACCTCGTTGGCGACCAGCGTGGTGATGATCTGGCGGCGCAGCGGGTGTTCGCCGATGGCCGAGGCGAACCGCTCGCGCAGCGGCTTCGGGAAGTACTCCGGGAGCCGGTCCGCGAACACCTTCGAGTCGGGAAGCTCGCTGGCCAGCAGCTGGTCCTTGAGGTCCAGCTTGACGTGGGCCAGCAGGGTCGCCAGCTCCGGCGAGGTGAGGCCCTTGCCCGCCTTCTCCAGCTCGCGGAACTCGGAGTTGCTCGGCAGCGCTTCGAGCTTCCGGTCGAAGGCACCCGCGGACACCAGCGCCTGGACCTGCCGCGCGTGCACCGACAGCATCGGCGCGGCGTGCGCCCGGCTGACCCCGAGGACGGCGTTCTGCCGGTAGTTGTCCTTGAGCACCAGCGCGCCGACCTCGTCGGTCATCTCTTCGAGCAGCTCGTTGCGCTGCTCGCGCTCCAGCTTGCCGGTCTGCACCAGGTGATCCAGCAGGATCTTGATGTTGACCTCGTGGTCGGAGCAGTCGACGCCGGCCGAGTTGTCCAGCGCGTCGGTGTTGATCTTGCCGCCGGCGCGCGCGAACTCGATCCGGCCCAGCTGGGTGAGGCCGAGGTTGCCGCCCTCGCCGAACACCTTGACGCGCAACTGCTTCCCGTCGACGCGGATGGCGTCGTTGGCCTTGTCACCGGCCGCCTGGTGGGTTTCGGTCTCCGCCTTGACGTACGTGCCGATGCCGCCGTTCCACAGCAGCTCGACCGGCGCCAGCAGGATCGCCTGGATGAGGTCCATCGGCGCCAGCGCCGTGACGCTCTCGTCGAGGCCGAGTGCTTCGCGGACTTGCGGGCTGACCGGGATCGACTTCGCGGAGCGCGAGTAGATGCCGCCGCCTTCGCTGATCAGCGACCGGTCGTAGTCGTCCCACGACGAGCGCGGCAGGTCGAACAGCCGGCGGCGCTCGGCATACGAGGCCGCCGCGTCCGGGTTCGGGTCCAGGAACACGTGCATGTGGTTGAACGCGGCGACCAGCCGGATGTGCTCGCTCAGCAGCATGCCGTTGCCGAAGACGTCACCCATCATGTCGCCGATGCCGACGACGGTGAAGTCCTCGGTCTGGGTGTCCTTGCCCAGCTCGCGGAAGTGCCGCTTGACGCTCTCCCAGGCGCCCTTCGCGGTGATGCCCATGGCCTTGTGGTCGTAGCCGACCGAGCCACCGGACGCGAAGGCGTCCCCCAGCCAGAAGCCGTACTGCGCCGACACTTCGTTCGCGATGTCGGAGAACTTCGCGGTGCCCTTGTCGGCGGCGACGACCAGGTAGGAGTCGTCGGCGTCGTGCCGGACGACGCCGGGCGCGGGCACGGTCTTGCCCTCGATCCGGTTGTCGGTCAGGTCGAGCAGGCCGGAGATGAACATGCGGTAGCAGGCGATGCCCTCGGTCAGCTGGGCGTCGCGGTCGATGCTCGCGTCGCCGCTCGAGGCCGGCGGGCGCTGCACCACGAAGCCGCCCTTCGCGCCGACCGGGACGATCACCGCGTTCTTCACCGCCTGCGCCTTGACCAGGCCGAGGATCTCGGTGCGGAAGTCCTCCCGCCGGTCCGACCAGCGCAGGCCACCGCGCGCGACCTCGCCGAAGCGCAGGTGCACGCCCTCGACGCGCGGCGAGTACACGAAGATCTCGAACTTCGGCCGCGGCTCGGGCAGGTCGGGCACGCCGGCCGGGTCGAGCTTGATCGCCAGGTACGGCCGCAGCTTCCCGTCGGCGTCGGTGACGTGGTAGTTCGTCCGCGACGTGGCCTGGATGACGGCCATCAGGCGGCGCAGGATCCGGTCCTCGTCCAGGCTGGTGACCTCGTCGATCATCATGTTCAGCTCGGCGGCCAGCGCCTCGGTGGCCGACTCGCGGTCGGCGTCGGCCAGGTGCGGGTCGAACCGCGACTCGAACAGCCGCAGCAGCTTGGTGGCGACCTGCGTGTGCTGCAGCAGGGTGTTCTGGATGTAGTCCTGGGAGAACGCGCTGCCGGCCTGGCGCAGGTACCGCGAGTAGGCGCGCAGCACGGCGGCCTGGCGCCAGGTGAGCCCGCCCTGAAGGACGAGGCCGTTCAGGCCGTCGACCTCGGCGTCGCCCCGCCAGGCGGCTTCGAACGCCTCCTGGAACCGGCCACGCAGCTCGGCGACGGCCTCGCCGTCCGACTCGTCGAGCATCTTCTGGTCGACGCGCAGGCCGAAGTCGTAGATCCAGCACGCGCCGCCGTCCTCGCGGTGCAGCTCGTACGGCCGCTCGTCGACCACCTCGACGCCCATCGCCTGCAGCACCGGGAGCACCTTCGACAGCGTGACGCCCTCGCCGCGCAGGTAGAGCTTGAAGCGCCGTTCGCCCGGCTCGGCGTCGGCGGGCCGGTAGAACGACAGCGCGAGGTCGCCTTCGTCGGTGAGCGAGTCGAGCGAACGGAGGTCGGCCAGCGCCTCTTCGGCGGTGAAGTCCTCCTTGTAGCCCTCGGGGAACACCGTCGCGAAGCGCTGGCCCTGCTCGGTGGCCGACTCCTCGCCGACGATCCCGACCGCGACGCCGCCGTCGGCGCGCTCACGGCGTTCGTCGAGGATCGCCTCGACCATCCGGTCGTCCCAGGTGCGGACGGCGTGGTTCAGCCGGTCCTGGATCTTGAGCGTGTCCGGCTCGAGCCGGCGCGCCGGGTCGGTGTGCACGACGAAGTGCACCTGGGCCAGCACGGTCTCGCCGATTCGCGCGCTGTATTCGAGCTGGGTGCCTTCGAGCTCTTCGAGCAGCACCTCCTGCATGGCCAGCCGCGAGCGCGTCGTGTAGCGGTCACGCGGGAGGTAGACGAGGCAGGAGTAGAAGCGGCCGTACGGGTCGCGGCGCAGGAACAACCGCAGCCGGCGGCGGTCCGACAGCGTGATCGCGCCGGTCGTCGTCGAGTACAGCGAGTCGGTGTCGGCGGAGAACAGGTCGGCCCGCGGCCAGTTCTGCAGCACCTCGAGCATCCGCTGGCCGGAGAACGACTCCATCGGGAAGCCGGCGCGGTGGATGACCTCCCGGACCCGCTTGCCCACCACCGGGATGTCGAGCACGTTCTCGTGCAGCGCGGTGGTGGTGAACATGCCGAGGAAGCGGTGCTCGCCGGTGACCTTGCCCTCGGCGTCGAAGGTCTTCACGCCGACGTAGTAGGGGTAGACCGGCCGGTGCACGGTCGACGGCGCGCTCGCCTGCGTCAGCACCAGCAGCGACGGCGCGAGCGCGGTGGCGGCGGTGTCCGGGCCGGCGGTGAGGCCACGGGCGGCCAGGCTGTCCTGGCGCAGCACGCCGAGGCCGGAGGCGAGCACCGCGCGCAACGCAGGCAGAGTCGACACAGTGGGGTCAGCGGAGTCCGCGTCCGGGTTGTCGACCAGCTCGTAGCGGCGGTAGCCGAGGAACGTGAAGTGCCCGTCGGCCAGCCAGCGCAGCAGCCGGGCGCCCTCGGCCACCTCGTCCTCGGGCAGCCGCGGCGGGTCCGTCTCGAGCTCCTCGGCGAGCTGGCAGGCGGTCTGGCCCATCTTGTCGGCGTCCTCGACGACCTCGCGGACGTCGCCCAGCACGCTGGCCAGCCGGTTGTCGAGCTCACGGGCGCGGTTGCGGTCGGTGACGAAGTCGATCTCGATGTACATCCACGACTCGGCGGCCGAGTTCGCGGGCGGCTCGGCCGGGTCCGCGTCGACGTGCACTTCCAGCAGCTCGCCGGTCAGGTCGCGGCTGACCACGACGATCGGGTGGACGATCCGCTGCACCTGCACGCCGTCACGCGCGAACTCCGCGGCGATCGAGTCGACCAGGTACGGCATGTCGTCGGTGACCACCTGCACGACGGTGGCTTCGCGGGCCCAGCCGTCCTCGGCGACGGTCGGGTTCAGCAGCCGCACGGCCGGGCGGCCGGGCATCCGGTGCTGGGCGAGCTGCAGGTGCGAGCGGACCGCGCCGACCAGGTTGACGGGCTCGTCGCCGACGATCTCCTCCGCCGGGATGTGCCGGTAGTAGAGCCGGATGAGCTCCCCGATCTCCGGCGCCAGGCCGGCGGCGGCGTCGATCAGGTCGTCCCTGATCTGCTCCGGGCTGGCCGAGGAGCGCGGAGCGCCGAATTCGGGTTCGGTGACGGCTCCGGTTCCGGGTAGGGACGAGACTCCGGTCGAGCTCATTTGAGGCAACTCTCCAGTTTGCGTGAGGTGGTACCGCGCCGGTTCGGCGTTGAACTCCGGCCACCCCACACTAATGCGCCGAGGTCGAGGATCACACGAAGACCCGAAGGTTCCCGAGCGTGCGGAAACCCTTCCCGGGCAGGGAATTCGCGGGATCGGTCAAGCTACTGACGGGTTGCGTTCCGGGCGTCGGCGCGTCGCTGACCAGCCCGGCTGGGCGTGCGTTACGCGGCACGGGGGCTACATGATCGGTTCAGCTGACCGGGGCGCCAGTGGGTACGGGGCCGTTCGGCGAACGATGTCGGCCGGTCGGCGACCCCGGACTGCGACGGAGCCCACTGCTCACGGCTCCCGGCGAGTCGGCGACGAAACCGGGTATCTCACCGACCGGACGCCGGTCGGGCCGAACTCACCGGGGCGTCCCACGGTGGGTTCGGACGGGCGGGACGGACATGTGCTGAAGGCACCGTCCGGTGGTCCGGCGGGGTCAGTCGCCGGAGCCGCGGCGGCGGGAGTCCGGCACCTCGGCGCCGTGGCCGTTGCGGCCGTGCCCGTTGCGGCGGCCGGTGTCCTGCGAGCCCAGTTTCTTGACGAGCGCGGCCGCGCTCGCGGTGCCCGCCTGGTGCTCGGCGAGCGCGCGGGCGAGCAGGTCGGCGAGGCCGGCGTCCGGCGGTGGCTCGTCCTCCGCGATGGCTCGCGCGTAGCTCTCCGGGAACGGCGCCGTCGCCGGCGTCCAGTGGCCGAAGTCCTCCATCGGCTCCAGCGACGGCGGCATGCGCAGCCGCGGCAGCCAGGGTTCGACTTCGTCCCGGTAGTCCCGCACCGGCGGCGGTTCGTCCTCGGGCCGCGGCGGCGGGGCGAGCTCCGGCTCGGGCCGCGAGGGCTCCTCGGCACGGGTCTCACGCGGGCTTTCGGCGTCTTCGGCCCGGCGACGGCGGCCGGTGCCACCCGACGCGGAGATCCCCAGACGGTCCAGGACCGACCGGGCCGCCACGGAGCCGTGCTCGGCGTCGTGCCGGGTCGACGGCTGCGGCTCGCGGCGAGGCCGCTCCTCCGGCGCCCACGGCTCCCGCTCGGCGGCCGGCTCGGGGGCGAGCGGCAGCGCCGGCGTGACGCGGGTGGGCGCCGACTCACGTTCGGCGGCGGTCTCGCGCAGCCGCGCTTCGGCGAGCGCGGCCCAGGAGAACTTGGTCTTCCCGATTTCGGTGCCCGCCACCGGCTGGGCGGGCTGCCGGTCCGGCTCGGCACGACGTTCCGGTGACGCGGGCCGCACCTCGGCGGCTTCAGGACGGCGTTCGGGCGAACGCTCCTCGGACGGCTCGGACCGGTGCGCCGGCTCCCGGCCGCGCTCCGGCGCAGGAAGCTCAGCAGCCTCGGCACGGCGCTCCGGCACCGCCGAACGCACTGCCTCGGACCGAGACTCCGGCTCCTGCCCGCGCTCTGACACAGGCCGAACCTCGGTAGCTTCGGCACGGCGCTCTGGCTCCCGCCCGCGCTCCGGCGCAGGAAGCTCAGCAGCCTCAGCACGGCGCTCCGGCACCGCCGAACGCACCGCCTCGGACCGGACCTCGACGGGTTCCGGGCGGGCCGGTGGCGGTTCCGGGCGCCGCTCGGCGACGACCGGCTCCTGGCGCCGGGGCGGCGGGGGCGCGTCGTCGCGCACCGCCGGCATCAGCGCCGTCTCGGCCGCGTCCGCGGTCACGCGCGGCCGTTCGAACGACCAAGCCGGCTTCCGCGGCCCGGGTGCTTCTTCGCGGCCGAACGACCAAGCGGGCGTCCGCGGTGCCGGCTCCGGAGCAGGCTCGGGCTTCGGGGCGGCCGGGGCGGCGGCCGGTTCCCGCTCGACCAGCGCCGGCCCGGTCGCGGCGGCCGGCCGTGACGGCACCGCCTTCAGCACCTCGTCGAGGTCGACCGAGGCCGGTTCGCCGGTCCCGAACTCGCCGGCCAGCACGCTGCACGCCTGCCGCCGGGCCCGCGCGTGGAGCTGGTCGGCCGCGCGCGAGCGGTACAGGCACGCGATGGCCTCCTCGGCCTGGCCGAACCGCTCCTGCAGCTGCGCCAGCTCCAGCCACAACCGGGCGGTGATCGCCGACAGCCCGTGCCGGTCGGTGCTCGCCACGGCTTCGCGGACGAGCTCGATCGCCGCCTCGCCCGATCCGGCGGGCAGGTGGATCCGCGTCGCGACGGCCAGCCGCAGCCAGCCCGCCGGCGCGACGCCCGCCGCCCGGACGGGTTCGGCCAGCACCGGCTCCGCGATCTCGTACGCCATTTCGGTGTCGCCCCGGTCGAGCAGCGTGCTGACCAGCAGCAGCACGAGCCGGATCCGGACGAGGCCGCCGTCGTCGGCCGGGTTGTCGAGCTTCTCCAGGAATCCCAGTCCGGTCCGGGCGGCGTCGGCGGCCGCGGTGAGGTCACCGTGGCGGCGCCGGTGCGCGGCCGTGCCGACGCGCAGCAGCGCCCGCATCAGCAGCTGGGTGTCGGCGCCCAGCGTGTCGTCGGCGAGGACGAGCTTGTCCGCTTCGACGAGCACGCGGTCCAGTTCCGCCTTCCGCCCGAGCTGCGCGAGGCAGCCGACGAGGTGGCACAGCGCCTCGGCGCGGTGCACCGGCGAGACGACGGGGTCGGTGAGCACCGGCCGCAGCGCGGCGAGCCCGGTCAGGGGCACGCCGAGGCTGCGGGCGCACACGGCGAGGTCGATGCGCAGCCGCGCGGCGATGTCGCCGTAGCCCGCGTGCTCGGCCGCGCGCAGCGCCGCGACCGCCCGGCCGACCGTGCCCGGTCGCTCGCCGAGCCGGACGCGCGCGGACACGACCAGGCTTTCGGCCCGGATCCATTGCTCGTCGGCTCCGGCGGCCTCGGACAGCGCGGCCGCGCGCTCGCCGAGCACCAAGGCGAGCTCGGGCGCCCGCAGGTGCAGCGCGTCCGCTCGCTCGATGAGCCGTCCGACTGCGGAGAGGGTTCCCCCGGCATTGACGGAGCGCCCGGCCTCCACTGCCGCCGGCGTACGCCCTCCGGCGGAGGCGGCGTTCAGCCGAGTGGCCGGGCCCGTCCGGTGTTCGCTGGCTTCCACGGGGAAACCCGCCCCCTCAGTCGCGGGTCAGCTTGCGATGGGTGACACGGTGCGGCCGGGCCGCCTCGGCGCCGAGGCGCTCGACCTTGTTCTTCTCGTACCCTTCGAAGTTGCCCTCGAACCAGAACCACTGCGCGGGGTTCTCGTCCGTGCCCTCCCAGGCCAGGATGTGCGTCGCGACCCGGTCGAGGAACCACCGGTCGTGGGAGATCACGACGGCGCAGCCGGGGAACTGCTCCAGCGCGTTCTCCAGCGACCCCAGGGTCTCGACGTCCAGGTCGTTGGTCGGCTCGTCGAGCAGGATCAGGTTCCCGCCCTGCTTGAGCGTCAGCGCCAGGTTGAGCCGGTTGCGCTCACCGCCGGACAGCACGCCCGCCGGCTTCTGCTGGTCCGGGCCCTTGAACCCGAACGCGCTGACGTACGCCCGCGACGGCATTTCGGTCTGGCCGACGTGGATGTAGTCCAGCTCGTCCGAGACGACCTGCCAGACGGTCTTCTTCGGGTCGATGCCGCCGCGGTTCTGGTCCACATAGGACAGCTTGACCGTCTCGCCGATCTTGACCACGCCGTTGTCCGGCTCCTCGAGCCCGACGATGGTCTTGAACAGCGTGGTCTTGCCGACGCCGTTCGGGCCGATCACGCCGACGATGCCGTTGCGCGGCAGGTCGAACGACAGGCCGTCGATGAGGACGCGCTCGTCGAAGCCCTTGCGCAGCTTCTCGACCTCGACCACGACGCTGCCGAGCCGCGGGCCCGGCGGGATCTGGATCTCTTCGAAGTCGAGCTTGCGGTGTTTGTCCGCCTCCGCCGCCATCTCCTCGTAGCGGTCGAGCCGCGACCGGGACTTGGTCTGGCGCGCCTTGGCGTTGGAGCGCACCCACTCGAGCTCGGTCTTCAGGCGCTTGGCGAGCTTCTGGTCCTTCTTGCCCTGGACCTCGAGACGTTCGCGCTTCTTCTCCAGGTACGTGGAGTAGTTGCCCTCGTAGCCGACGACGCGGCCGCGGTCGATCTCCATGATCCACTGGGCCACGTTGTCGAGGAAGTACCGGTCGTGGGTGACGGCGAGGACGGCGCCGGCGTAGCGGGAGAGGAACTGCTCCAGCCACAGGACACTCTCGGCGTCCAGGTGGTTGGTGGGCTCGTCGAGGAGCAGCAGGTCCGGCGCGGACAGCAGCAGCTTGCACAGCGCGACCCGGCGGCGCTCACCACCGGACAGGTGCGAGACACCCTCCTCGGGCGGCGGGCAGCGCAGCGCGTCCATGGCCTGCTCGACGGTCGAGTCGAGCTCCCAGGCGTCGGCGTGGTCCAGCTCCTCCTGGAGCTGGCCCATCTCCTCCACCAGTTCGTCGGTGTACTCGGTCTCCATCAGCCGGAGGACCTCGTGGTACCGGTCGAGCTTGGTCTTGATCTCGCCGAGGCCCTCTTCCACGTTCCCGCGGACGGTCTTCTCCTCGTTGAGCTCCGGCTCCTGCATGAGGATGCCGACGGTCGCTCCTGGCTGGATGAAGGCTTCGCCGTTGCTGGCCTGCTCGATCCCCGCCATGATCTTGAGAACGGTGGACTTACCGGCACCGTTCGGCCCGACCACGCCGATCTTGGCGCCGGGGTAGAACGCGGTGCTGACGTCGTCGAGGATGACCTTGTCCCCGACGGTCTTGCGCACCTTCTTCATGGTGTAGATGAACTCGGCCATGTCCACGATCGTAGAGCGCACGTGATCGCGGCTCGACGCCGGTCACCGTCGCACTACCGAATGTCAGCCCAGCATCACCGGAATGGCCGTTTCCGGGCATCCGGACGCGGGCTCGACCTCAACCAGAAGTCGAGACTCAGTCGGCCCGCTTGCCGTCGGCGAGGTTCTTCAGCATCGCGTTGTAGGCGTTGAGCTCCTCGTCGCCGGTCACCGCTTCGCGCCGGTCGCGGCGCTTCGCCTCACGCTCGTCCTGGCGCGCCCACTGCACCAGCAGCGCGACCAGCACGAGCAGCACCGGGATCTCGCCGGAGGCCCAGGCGATGCCGCCGCCGAGCCGCTGGTCGGTGAGCAGGTCGCCGACCCACGGCAGGTGCAGCCGGCTGTAGAACGCCTCCCCGATGACGGTCTGCTTGCTCATCAGGATCACGCCGAAGAAGGCGTGGAACGGCATCGCGGCGAACATCATGCCGAGCCGCCCGAGGTACGGGATCCGCCGCGGCGCCGGGTCGACGCCGATCACCGGCCAGTAGAAGACGTACCCGGCGAGCAGGAAGTGCGCGTTCATCGCCAGGTGCGCCCAGTGGTAGTTCAGCGCGTTGTCGAAGATTCCGGAGAAGTACAGCGCGTAGAACGAGCCGACGAACAGCAGCAGCGCGACGACCGGGTGGGTGAGGAACCGCGACACCGGGGAGTGCACGAAGGCGACGAGCCATTCGCGCGACCCCGGTGGGGCGTCCTTGCCCGCGGCCGGGAGGGCGCGCAGCGCGAGCGTCACCGGCCCGCCGAGCACGAACAGCACCGGCGCGACCATCGACAGCAGCATGTGACTGCCCATGTGGACGCTGAACATCGCGGGCGAGTACCGGCCGATGCCCGACGACGTCGCGACCAGCAGCGCGACACAGCCGGCGATCCAGGCGACGGTCCGGCCGACCGGCCAGGTGTCGCCGCGGCGCAGCAGCCGCTGGACCCCGGCGAGGTACAACCCGCCGAGAATGACCGCGATGGTGCCGTAGATCAGGTCGAAACGGGTATCGAAGAGCAGCCGCCACACCGTCGGCGGGCCGTCGAGGTTGTAGCCGATGAGCAGTTCGGTGGTGGACGGCTGGGTGATCGCGTCCGCCGGCGGCGGCGTCCTGGCCAGGCCGGAGGCGATGCCGATCGTGACGAACATGATCAGGATCTCGACCGAGGCCAGGCGCAGCAGCTGGCGGCCGCCCTTGCCGTCGACGACGTCGGCGACACCCTTCTGCCGCTGCTGGTGGCCGAACACCCCGAGCAGCAGCAGCGCGACGGTCTTGGCCACGACGAGCAGGCCGTAGTCGGTGGTGAACAGGTCGTTCAGGCCGATCCGGACCAGCGCGTTGACCGCGCCGGAGAGCGCCATGACGATCCAGCAGACCAGCGCCAGCCGCGAGAACCGCCGCGCGGCCAGGCTCAGGTGGTTCCCGCGCCGGTAGCCGAGCGCGAGCAGCGCGACCAGCCCGCCGACCCACAGCGCCGCGGCGCCGAGGTGGAACAGGAGGCTGTTCGTGGCGACGTCGTGCGAGCCGCCGCTGGCGGAGTGCCCGGTCACCGCAACCGGGACGAGGCCGCCGATGGCCAGGAAGAACAGCACCGCGGTCCAGCCCCAGGACAGCGCGAGCCGGCAGCCGAGCGCGACGAGGATCGCGATCAGCGCCGTCCACAGCCAGGCCTTCGGCTGCTCGATGGCGCCGACGAGGTCGAGCAGCGTCTGCGGATCCAGGACGTCGCCGAACGGCTTCCCGGCGGTGTCGGCGGCGGTGAAGGCGACCGAGAGCAGGGCCGCGGCGAACCACACCCAGGCGGCGATCCCCGCCGCGCGGAGCGCGCCGTAGCCCTCGGGGCCGAGCGTGCCGGACTTCTGCGGCGGCACCAGGAACGCGGCCAGCAGCAGCGATCCGACGCAGATCACGGAGGCGGCCTCGGACAGCACGCGCATGACGGTGATGCCGTACTTGGTGACCAGTCCCGGGTCGGGCAGGCCGGCGATGACGTACCCGGCCCCGCCGGTGAGCGCGATCAGCCCGATGGCGACCACGGCGGCCAGCAGGAAGCCGACCGCCAGCAAGGGCAGCACACTGGCCCGGCGCTGCGTGGGGACCTCGGTTTTCGGCACGGGCTCGCTGGACACGTCCCAGAGGGTATGCCCCGCCCCGGTCAGGCCCGTGTGACGGTCAGGATGGGATGGGGCGGCGGCGTCCGGAGCTGCTGGACATCGAGGCGTCGGGCGAGCCTCGAAGAACACGACGGCAAGTGGACGCTCGACCGCCCGTTCGCTCGGTGGCGAGAGTCACCCGACGGGGAAACGCAGTTCTGACGGCTCCAGCGGCGCGGTCAGCACCACGCGGGTGCCGTGGCCGGGCGTCGTGTCGATGCGGGCGATCCCGCCGATTTCGGCCAGCCGCGCGTGGATCGAGTTCTCGATGCCGAACCCCGCGCGCCGCGCGCCGAGGTCGAAGCCCGTCCCGTGGTCGCGCACGGTCACCGTGACGACGCCTTCGCGCTCTTCGAGGCACACGACGGCTCGAGTCGTCTTCGCGTGCTTCAAGGTGTTTCGCAGCGCTTCGCGGGTCGCGTCGTGCAGCGCGTTGACGACGCCTTCGGGAACGTCGGTGAGTTTCGCGAGCACGACGAGATCGACGCGCAGGCCGTCGGCCGTCATCTCGACCGTCAGCGCGCCGAGGCGGTGCTCGAGACCGCCCGGCTCGGCGGGCGCGTCGCCGTCGAGGCTCAACCGCAGGCGCAGCGCCTGCGCGCGGGCGGTGCGGCGGACCTGGTCGAGGCTCCCGACCGGGTCGAGCACGTCCCCCGGCGCCGGCAGCGCGAGGGATTCCATCACCTGCAGCACGGTGTCGTGCACGTCCCGGCGGTGCCGCTCGCGCTCGGCGGCCCGGCCGCGCTGCTCGCCCAGCCCGTGCGCGTACCGCATCGCCCCGGCGACCAGCAGCACGATCGCCAGCGCCGTCCCCGCGCTCGCGACCAGGGCGAGCAGGATCCCCGTCGCGGGCGCCGAAGTGCCCGACACCGCGGCCATGCCGTACCGCAGGAGCACGGCGCCGGCGATCGCCACCGCGCCGGCCGGCGCGCCGCGCAGCAGCGTCCAGACCATGACCGCGCCCATGATGTTCGGCCAGGTCAGCGCGAGCAGTTCGGGCGACCGCGCGGCGAACGCCGCCGCGGCGAGGCTCGTGACGAGGGTGTACGCGGTGTCCGCGGCCAGCAGCGGCCGGATGCCGGTGCTCCGGCGGAACACCCAGGCCACCTCGAGGAGGTTCGGGACCACGTAAAGGGCCACGACGAGCCAGAGCGCGGGACCCCCGAGGGTGCCGGCGGACCAGATCGCCTGCAGGAACAGCGCCAGCCGGAAGACGACCGGCACGAGCACCAGCCGCGGCACGGCGCCCTGCACCAGCGACAGCCCGCTGCCGCCGAACCGCCCGCTCCAGCCGGCGAGCGCCCCCGCGCCGCCGAGCAGCACAACCCTCACGACGTCCTCCCCGGATCAAGGCCCCAGCTTGATCAGCCGACCTGAAATTGAAACGTCGCCGTATTCATTTCAGTTTACCGACGGGGATCAGCTTGCCTGGCACACCGCGAGCCTGTCAACGCCCGGCCCGTGGCGGAAACCCGGTCGCGGCACGGAATTCGTACCCGGAAGGACTAGCGGCCGACCATCGCGGCCGTTTCTTCGCGCCGACGCGACCGGCGCGCGGCGACGGCGGCGGGCAGGATCAGCGCGGCGACGAGCGCGACGAACACGAACGCCACGCTGTAGTCCGTCGCCTGCGCGATGCCGCCGATGATCGGCGGGCCGCCGAGGAACCCGGTGTAGGCGATCGCCGTGACGAAGCCGATCTCGCGCTCGCCGCCGGTGCCGTCGCCGCGTTTTCCGGCGTCCCCGGCGAGGCTGAGCGAGAGCGGGAACGACGCGGCGAGCCCCGCCCCGGCGAGCGCGAAGCCGACATAGCCGACGGCGGCGACCGGGACCGTGGCCGTGGCGAGCAGCCCCGCCGCGGCCAGCGCCGAGCCCCCGACCAGGCAGCGGGTGGGGCCGAACCGGCGTTGCGCCGCCGAACCCACGAGCCGGGTCACGGCCATGACCAGCTGGAACGCGGCGAACGCCAGCGCCGCGGCGCCCTGTCCGACGCCACGTTCGGCCGTCATCAGCAGCGCGGACCAGTCCGAGGACGCGCCCTCGGCGATGGCCGAGCACATCGCGACCGCGGCGAGCAGCCACAGCACCGGACGGCGGATCGGCGCCCGGCTGGGCGTCACGACGGGCGTGCCCGCGTGCACGGGGCGGATCCCGGGCACGGCGCGGACCACGAGCAGCAGCACCACGAGGGTGAAGACGGCGGCCACGGTGAGGTGGCGCGCGGGCGACCAGCCGTGACCGGCGGCGAGGCCGGCGGCCAGCGAGCCGGCGAGCGCGCCGACGCTGAACCCGGCGTGGAACACCACCATGATCGACTTGCCGGTCCGGCGTTCGACGGCCACGGCGGCGACGTTCATCGCGACATCGAGCATCCCGATGCTCACGCCCATCACGAACAGCGCGCCGGCCAGCAGCGGCACGGTGGGCGCGAACCCGATCAGCCCCAGCGACGCGGCGGCCAGCGCGGTGCTCCCGGCGACGACCGCCCGGGCCCCGACCCGTTCGACCAGCCGTCCGGAGAGGCTCGCGGCGGCGAGCAGCCCCGTGCTGGCGGCGAGCAGGGCGAGGCCGAAAACCCCTGGTGAAGCGTGCACCTGCGCGGTCAGCGCGGGCGTGCGCGTCGCCCACGAGCCCACCGCGAGCCCATTGAGGGCGAACACGGTGAACACCGCGATCCGGTCCGGCATCGTTCCCCCCTTCCGTTGTCCCAGCTTGACTTAAGCGCTTCAGAAAGTCCATCGGGGTCCGGCTAGACTGCGCGGATGACCAGGACCCGGCGCCGTCGTCCGACGCTGGACGACGTCGCCGACGCCGTCGGCGTCTCGCGAGCCACGGTCTCGAACGCGTACAACCGGCCCGACCAGCTGTCCGCCCGGCTGCGGGAACAAGTGCTGAGGGTGGCGGCGGAGCTGGGCTACCCCGGTCCCGACCCGACCGCGCGAAGCCTCGCCACCAGCCGCACCGGGGCGATCGCCGTGCTGCTGGACACCTCGCTGTCGATGGCGTTCTCCGAGCCGGCGCTGTCGGTGACGCTGGACGCGCTGGCGCAGGTGGTCGACCCGCACGGGCACGCCCTGCTGCTCCTGCCGGGCGGTTCGCCGGGCGGGCCGCCCGCCGCGCAGGTGCTGGGCGCGCAGGCCGACATCGCGGTCGCGTATTCGCTGGCCGACGGCGCCCCGGCGCTGGATTCGGTGCGCGCGCGGGGACTGCCGCTCGTGGTGATCGACCAGCCCCTGCTGCCCGGCGTGGCGCGGATCGGCTGCCAGGACCGGCTTGGCGCGGCGCTGGCCGCGCGGCACCTCCTGGACCTGGGGCACCGGCGGTTCGGGATCTTCGCGGCGCACAGCCGCATCACGCCTGGTGGCGGTGAGCTGACGACGGAAGAAGCCGGGGCCGCGGCGCTCCACGACGTCCGGGAGCGGCTCGCCGGATACCTCGGCGAGCTGGGCCCGCGCGGGGCCGAGGTGGTCGTCCACGAGGCGGCCGGGCTCAGCACTGACAGCGCCATGGCCGGCGCGTTCGCGCTGCTCGGGCGGACACCGCGGCCGACCGCGCTGCTGTGCATGACCGACCAGCTCGCCTTGGCGGTCGTCTCCGCGGCGGGGCAGCTCGGGATCGCCGTGCCGGGTGAGCTTTCGGTGGTCGGCTTCGACGACAGCCCGCCGGCCGGGTGGTCCGCACCGCCGCTGACCACGATCCGGCAGGACCTCGCGGCCAAGGGCCGGATCGCCGGGGAGCTCGTGCTGCGCCTGCTGGACGGCGGCGAGGTCCCGGCGCCGGCCGAGGTGCCGGTTTCGCTCGTGGTGCGCGGCAGCACCGGCCCCGCATAGCACTGCCACGCCTTTTCGGCAAGACCGCTCGCGGATCTGTGGACAACCATTCTTGCGCCGGGCACTTGTCCACAGAAATGAAATCGCGGGCTGACAAACCCTCGGCCACCCGCCAATCTGGAATCACACGTTCACCGCGGCCCGCGAGAGCCGCACCTCCAGAGGGGAAATCCACCATGTCTTCACGTCGTCTTCGAGCCCGCCTGCCGCACTTGCTGGTCCTGGCCGTGGTCGGGCTCCTGACCAGTGCCGGAGTCGCCCAGGCCGCGCCGTCCCAGGCGGATCCGGGCTGCCGGAAGGACGAATTCTGCCTGTGGCCCGCCGACGACTACGGCGGCGAGGCCCAGCGATTCGACCTGCGCACCGCGAATCCCGGGGAATGCATTCCTCTTCCGGAAGGATTCGACGGATCGTCGTTCGCGAATCTGCTGAGCCGGGACGTCACGGTGTACCAGAGTGAAGAATGCTCGACCGAGGGAGATTTCGTCACCTACCCGGGTGGCGGCACCTTCGTGCCGGACGCGCCCTTCCTGGTCCGCGGGATCCAGATCTGGGAGTGACGCCCTGAGCTGGGCCCGAGCCCGCCGTCCGCTCCCAGGGCGGAGCCGGCTCGCGGCGGCGGCCGGGCCCGTCCGGGGCCGCTCCCCCGCCAGCGGCCCCACCCGTGGGCGCGCCTCTCCGGCGTGGCGCGCCCACGGGCTCCCTACGGCCGGGTGCCCGACCGGTCGGGCACCCGCTGCGACGTCGGGGCCACGGCGTGGCACGCAGCCTCCTGGGTGCCACGGCGGCCGCCCACCGCTCGAGGGGACCAGCAGCAGCCATCACACCGAGCAGGAGAGACATGACGTACGACCACTCAACCGCCTCAGCACTCCCGCGAGTTCCGCCGTGACGGCGGGCGGGGAGGGGAGACCGGCCAGACCGCTGCGGCGGGCAGGCAGCGGCGTGCGGACGCTCGCGGCGCTGCCTGCCCACCGCAGGGCACGCAGGGTCGGGCTGGACACAGCAAGAGCCTTCTGATCACCAGATTACAGGTTCGAGCCCCGCGCGAAAGCCGCTCGTCACCCTCAGCATCACGCCCGACACAGAAGGAGGTCCAGACCGCCCGCCCCCTCGGAGATCACAGCCGGTCACGACGGGCGCCTGCACCGATCTCTCGAATTACGTCGAACGAGACCTGAAACGATTCGCCGGTGTCGAACGATCGAGAGGTTGGCGACGACTAAACTGCCGGTGCCGGGCGACCGGCGCGACCGGCAGCAGCCGTCGGCGCGGGCCCTCGTAGCTCAGCTGGATAGAGCAAGAGCCTTCTAATCTCTAGGTCGCAGGTTCGAGTCCTGCCGGGGGCGCCACCAGGGAAGACGTCGTGCGCGGCTGCGCACGACGCCTCCTGGCCACGTGTCGGGCGCCACATCCGCCGCCCTTTCCCGCCGTTGGCGGGCCCCCACTGTGGACGGTGCTGTGCACAGTGGGCGATCGATGCCTCCCCCGGCGCACAGGTCCGGAAGCCGCATCCCGTAAGCGGCCAAGTGGCGCAACGGCCCTTGTCGAGTTCTGGTCGAGACAACCTTGTTACCTGAACCGGCGGACCCGCCCGCCGTGCTCCCCGCGACCGCGCGATCACGTCGAGCAATGGTCCGGTCAACCCGACGCGCCGACCCGACCCGGCACACCCTGTGGAGGACACCATCGAGACGCACCACGAACCCTCACCACGACAGCATCGTCGACGCACGAACAGCGCCGTCTTCGACGAAGCCCGGCGGGCGGGGCTGGTTCGCTGGCACCTGACGAAGCTGCGCTACCTGACCACTCGATCACTCACCACGTCGCCGAACGCCCCGCCCGGACCGTTGCCCAGACCCGGCCGGTGGGCAAACGGCGCCACCCGGCTCACCGATCCGCCCCCGCGTCCCGGCCGGCGCCATGGACCCGCCGGCATCGGCGGCGTCACCGCACGCAACCGTCCGCAGCCGGCTCACCCCACCGCGTCCCGGACAGCAGGATCGGGCACCGGCGACCCGGGACCGTCCACATCGGAGGCAGCCTGACATCGAACGGTCCTCTGTGGATCACGTTCCCGCCGGCGGACGAGGCGGTGCCGGACCGGTCGCCGACGCACGGAAGACGGCTTCCGCCTGGCAACCGCAGACAGAAGCCGTCCTCCTCAGCGGCGGTGAATCACCGGGTCGTGGCGGGCGCGTTCAGGCGCACCGGGAGAGCGCGGTGGCCGTTCATGATGAAGGTGGACAGGGGCACGAGGTCGGCGGGGTCGACGGCCAGGGCCAGGTTGGGGTACCGCCCGAAAAGGGTGGACAGGCCGACGGTGGCCACGAGGCGGGCGATGCCGGCGCCGAGGCAGAAGTGCGGGCCGTGGCCGAAGGAGAGGTGCTCCTTGTCGGCGCGGGTGATGTCGAATTCGCAGGCCGACTCGCCGTGCAGGGCCGGGTCGCGGCCGATGGCGGCGTAGTTGACCAGGATCGGGTCGCCCTTGGGGATGGTGACGCCGTCGCCGAGGTCGAGATCGTCCATCGCGTAGCGCAGCGGGAGCGAGGCGAGCGGGGACTCGACGCGCAGGGTCTCGTCGATGACGTCGGCCCAGGTGGCCTCGCCGGACTTGACGAGCGCCAGCTGGTCGGGATGGGTGAGCAGCGCGGTGATCGCGTTGTCGAAGAAGTTGATCGTGGTCTCCGAGCCGGCGCCGAGGATCGCGAAGATCGTGTCGGAGAGCTCCTGCTCGGACAGCCGCGAGCCGTCCTCGTCACGGGCGGCGATCAGGTCGCTGGTGATGTCCTGAGCGGGGTTGGCGCGCTTGGCCGCGATCAACTCGGCCATCGAGCCACGCCAGCCCGCGAGGGTGGCCTGTGCCTGCTCGGGGGTGACGGTGGTGTCCACCATCATGTCGATCACCTTGGCGGTGGCCGCGCGGGCCTGCTCGTCCATCCCGATCAGCTCGGCGACCAGCATGGCCGGCAGCGGGTAGGCGAACCGCTCGCGCAGGTCGACCACCTCGTCCGGACCGGCGGCGTCGAGCGCGTCGAGCAGCATGGTGGTCAGCGCCTCGATCCGCGGGCGGATGGCCTCGGTTCGCTTGGGAGTGAAGGCCTTTCCGACCAGACGGCGCAGCCGCACCTGGTCCTTGCCGGTGGCGGTGACCATGTTGTCCATCGCGACCCAGCTGATCATCTCCCAGTCGGGCGGGATCTCGCCGTTGATGAACTTCGGCCAGTAGTTGCGCGCGTTCTTGGTGACCCTCGGGTCGGCGAGCAGCTTCTTGATCACGTCCGCGCGGGTGACCGACCAGGCGAGCACCCCACCGGGCAGTTCGACCTGGGTCGCCGGGCCCAGCGCGCGCAGGCGGGCGGCCTCCCCGTGGATGTCACGGCCTGACGTGTCCAGGACCGGGCAACGGCTTTCCATCGCTTCACCTTTCGAGGGCTGGAGAGAACGGGCGAAGGAACGGATGTCGCCGACGAGCAGGTCGGGTTGCTCCAGCGCGGCGAAGTGGCCACCGCGGTCGAACTCCGTCCAGTGCGTGAGCGTCGGCAGGTCGCGCTCGGCGAAGCTGCGGATCGGCAGGAAGATGTCGTGCGGGAAGACCGCGACCCCGACCGGGACGGTGGGCGGTGGCGGCTGCTCGCCGGCGGCGAGGGCGCGCAGCGCGGGGGCACCCTCGTAGTAGAAGTGCGCGGCCGTGGCGGCCGTGGCGGTCAGCCAGTAGATCGAGACCGAGTCGAGGATCTTGTCGCGGCTGATCGCGTCCTCGGGCACCTTGTCGGAGTCGGTCCACTCCTTGAACTTCTCCACGATCCAGGCCAGCTGGCCGACCGGCGAGTCGGTGAGCCCGTAGCTCACCGTCTGCGGCCGGGTCTGCATGAGCTTCATGTAGGCGGACTGCTCCTGGTCGAACCGGCCGAGCCGGCCGAGGCGCTCCAGGTCGTTCTCGCCGAGCGAAGCCAGCTCGGCCGGGTCGCCGCTCGGGAAGGTGATCAGCATGTTGACGTGCACACCCGCGCAGTTGTGCGGGTCCAAAGTGCCCAGTGCCAAGGAGATCACCGCGCCGGCGTCGCCGCCCTGGGTGATGTAGTCGCGGTAGCCGAGGCGGCGCATCAGCTCGGCCCAGGCCAGCGCCATGCGCGGCACGTCCCAGCCGGTCGCGCGCAGCGGGCTGGAGAAGCCGTAGCCGGGCAGCGCGGGGATCACCAGGTGGAAGGCGTCCGCCGGGTCGCCGCCGTGCGCGCGCGGGTCGGACAGCGGGCCGATCACGTCGAGGAACTCGGCGACGGAGCCGGGCCAGCCGTGCGTGAGCAGCAGCGGGCGGGCGTTCGGCTCCGGTGAGCGCACGTGCATGAAATAGACGGGTGCGCCGTCGATCTCGGTGACGAACTGCGGGTGGCTGTTCAGCGCCGCTTCGGTGGCGCGCCAGTCATAGGAGGTGCGCCAGTACTCGGCGAGTTCCTTCAGGTAGGCGAGCGGCACGCCCCGGGCCCACCCCGCGTCGGGCAGTTCCTCCGGCCAGCGGGTGTTGGCCAACCGCTCGCGTAGATCGTCGATGGCTGCCTGCGGGATTTCGACTCGGTACGGCTGCATGCTCGCCTCACATCGGTGCAATCGCGGCTGTTGTGGAACCGCCCGGAATGGTGTCCGCGAGGTCCGACCGAAACCCATCCTCGCGCCACGTGGAATGCCGCACATCTCCTGCGTTGCCGAGTCCCGCCCATCCGGAAATGATTCCGTCCTTTCCGGACAGAGACATTACGCTGCGCGATGCCTTACGGCAGCATCTCTTCAATTGCCGGACCGTGGCCGGAATCTGAGCAATGTGGAAGGTTGCCGGCCAGGCCTGGCCTGCGAAGGTTGTCTGGGGAGACTCCCGGAGCCCGAACGGAAGGTGAGCGGCTGATGGCTGTTACTGCGATCCAGGACGTGCGAGACGTACTGGCCGCCTACCCCGAACTCTCGGACGTCGCGGTCCTGACGCATGTCCAGGAACCCGTCGGCGAGGTCCTGGTGGCCTACGTCGTGCCCAGCGGCCCCGGCCTCGACGTGGCCGCGCTGCACAAGCACGCCAGAGAGACGCTGCCGGGCAGCGCGGTGCCGGCCGCCATCATGGTCGTCGACGCCATCCCGGTGAACTCCGAGGGAACGCCGGAGCCGCAGGCACTTCCCGCACCCGACCTGCGTGGCCTGCTGCCCTACCGATCACCGGACACCCCCCGCCAGGAAGCCCTGTGCACGATCTTCGCCGAAGTGCTCGCCAGGACCCGGTGCGGCGTCGACGACGACTTCTTCATCATGGGGGGCGAGTCGATCGACGCCATGCTGATCGCGAGCCGGGTCGGCCCGGCGTTCGGCCTGGAGATCTCGATGAACGAACTCTTCGACGCGCCCACCGTCGCGGAGCTCGACCAGCTTCTGGACCGGCTGAGCACCACCGGAGGCTGACGATGGTCCAGGTTGCCCACCGGATGCGGGGCCTGCAGGCGTCCGCCATCGGGGCCATGACGGTGCGCTGCCAGGAGATCGGCGCCGTCAATCTCGCGCAAGGACTCAGCCGGGTTCCGCCGCCTGCCTCACTGCTGGCGGAGGGCGCGCGGGACTTCGAGAAGATCGATCATTCGTACAGCCAGCCCGAAGGCCTTGCCGTCTTCCGCGAAGCTGTCGCCGACAAGGTGAAGAGGAGCGGCGGGCTCAGCGTCGAGCCCGCGACCCAGGTCGTGGCCACGGTGGGCGCGACCGGCGCTCTCATGGCGACGCTCACGGCGCTGCTCGACGCGGGAGACGGCGTCATCGTGTTCGAACCCTTCTACGGCTATTACCTTTCCTCGATCAGGATGCTGAACCTGCGCCCGGAGCCGGTCCGGCTGGCCGGACCGGGTTTCGAGATCACCGAGGAACCGCTGCGGGCGGCGGTCACCGGGCGGACGCGCGCGATGATCATCTGCACGCCGAACAATCCGAGCGGGCGCCGGCTCACCGCGGCGGAGCTCAAGATCGTCTCGGCCGTCGCGGAAGAACACGATCTGCTCGTCATCACCGACGAGGTGTACGAAGACATCTACTTCGGCTCGGCCCCGCACCTCGCCGCGGCAACGGTCGGGAACCTCGGCGAACGCACGGTGACGCTGGGGTCGTTGGGGAAATCGTTCAGCATTCCCGGCTGGCGGCTGGGTTACGCCTGCGGCCCGGAACAGCTGGTCGGCGCGATCAGGGTCGCGGCCGACTCGCTCGTGGTGTGCGCACCGGCTCCGCTGCAGGCGCTCGGCGCGCGGGCGCTGAATCTGGGTGAGGACTACTACCGCGACTTCCGCGCGATGTACGACCGGAAGCGCCGAACCCTGGCGGACGGCTTCGCCGCCGCCGGGCTGTCGCCGAACGAACCGGAGGGCGCCTACTACCTGTTCGTCGACTGCTCGCGGATGGGCGTGGCGACCGGGGTGGAAGCGGCCGAGCTCCTGCTGGAGAACAACCTCGTCGGAACGGTGCCCGGCGAGGCGTTCTACCTGGAGCCGCCGGATCGTCCGTACGTCCGCGCCTGTTTCTCCCTGCCGGACGACGTAATTGCCGAAGCTGTCGACAGATTGGCGAACGGGGTGCTGACCCATGGCTGAAAACGTGAGCGAGCCGGCCGGCGGGCGCGCGGTTCTCGTGACCGGGGCGGCCCGGGGTATCGGGTGGGCCATCGCGAAGCGGTTCGCGGCGGCCGGTGACCGGGTGGCGATCCTGGACCGGGTGCCGGGTGGTGCCGCCGGGGAACTGACGGCCGGGCTCGACGGCAGCGGGCACGTTGCCGTCGAAGCCGATCTGCTGGACGCCGAGGCCGTGGAAGCGGCGGTGGATTCGGCTGCCGGGCAGCTGGGCGGCCTTGACGTCCTGGTCAACAACGCCGGCATCTTCACCGCGCACCCGATCACCGAGGTGGACTACGCGACCTGGCAGAAGCACTGGCAAGCCACGCTGGGGGTCAACCTGGTCGGCGCGGCCAACGTGACCTGGTGTGCGGTCAAGCACATGAAAGAGCAGGGACGCGGTGGGCGGATCGTCAACGTCTCGTCGCGGGGGGCGTTCCGTGGCGAGCCGGAGGTGCCGGCCTACGGGGCCAGCAAGGCGGGCCTGAACTCGTTGACCCAGTCACTGGCGATCGCGCTCGCGCCGTACCGGATCGCGGTCTCCGCCGTGGCACCCGGGTTCGTGGCCACGGACATGACCACGGACTGGCTCAAGCCGCCGGGCGGTGAAGAGATCAGGGCGCAGAGCCCGTTCGGCCGGGTCGCCGAGCCGGACGAGATCGCCGCGGGCGTGTTCTACCTGGCCTCCGCCCAGGCCGAGTGGGCCAGCGGCACCATCCTCGACCTGAACGGCGCCTCCTACCTGCGGACCTGACCAGGTAGCGGCGATGGGGAATTCAGGCGGCGGCGGGTCGCTTCCGCTGCTCCATGAGCGCGACGATCTCCGCCACCGTCTCGAGTTCGAGCAGCTCGTCGTCGGTGATCTCGATGCCGTGGTGCTGGCTGAGCACCATGGACAGCTCGACGACGGCGAGTGAGTCCAGACCCGCGTCTTCGCGGCTCGCGTCCGGCCGCACCTCGTCGACGTCCAGCAGCAGAACCTCGGCCATGACTGACTTCAGCAGCTCGTACATTGCGTCCTCCCGGTAACCGTTGGCTGGTTGTCCTTATGTGTCGTGGACTTCGAGTTCGGGCCAGGTCAGCGTGGTGGCGCCCCAGGTGAGGCCGCCACCGAAGGCGGCGAGCAGCACCCGGTGGCCGGGCTCGAGGGTCCCGTTCGACGCCGCTTGGGCGAGCAGGACCGGGATCGAAGCGGCGGCGGTGTTGCCGACGTCGGCGATGTTCTGCGTCACCGCGTCCCGGCGCAGGCCGAGCCGGGTGGCCAGCGCGGCGCTGACGCGCGCGTTCGCCTGGTGGGTGACCACGCGGTCGACGTCGCTCAGCTGCCAGCCCGCCGCCTCCAGCGCCTCGGCCGCCGCGGCGCTCATCCGCTCGACCGACTGCCGGAACACCTCGCGCCCCCGCATCTGGAAGTACTGCGACCCGTCGTCCGGCGCCGGCACGCGGAAGGGAAGCCGTGAGCCGCCGGCCTTGACCGTGATCAGCTCGCTGCGATCGCCGTCGCTGCCCAGCACCAGCGGGCCGATGGCGCCCGGCTCGTCGGCCCGGCCACGCCGCAGCACCACCGCGCCCGCCCCGTCGCCGAAGATCGGCTGGGTGGTCCGGTCGTCCGGGTCGAGCAGGGTGGAGAACGCCTCGGCGGCGATCAGCAGGACGCGCTCGGCGAACCCCGCCGCGATGAAGCCCGCCGCCGTCGCCAGGCCGTAGACGAACCCCGTGCACACGGCGGAGACGTCGAAGGCGGCGACGCCGCTCAGGCCGAGGCGCGCGGCCACGTCGGGCGCGGTGGCCGGGCAGCGGTAGTCCGGGGTCGTGGTCGCCAGCACGACGGCGTCGACCAGCCCGCTGCCCGCCGACTTGAGCGCGGCCCGGCCCGCCTCGACCGCGAGGTCGGAGGTCGCCTCCCCCGGCTCGACCCAGCGGCGGCGGGAGATCCCGGTCCGTCCCTCGATCCAGTCTTCCGACACGTCGAGCCGCTCGCACAGCTGCGTGTTGGTGACCACCCGGTCCGGCAGGAAGTACCCCAGACCGCAGAGGACCGCGCGGTCCGCGGACCCGGTCGCACCCGTCACGACCGGTCCCCGGTCCCGGCGCCCCGCAGGGCCAGCGCGACGTCCACGATGAGATCCTCCTGGCCCGCGACCGCCTGGCGGCGGCCGAGCTCGAAGAAGACGTCACGCGGGTCGACGCCCTCACGGGCGGAGATGTCGAGCACCCGGGTCTTGAACCCGGAGAACACCCCGGCCAGGCCGCTGACGATGGAGATGGAGTCGACCTTGGGCGGCGCGGGCATCAGCTCCCGTTCGGCGACGTCCGCCGCGTCCAGGAGCCGGTACAGGTCGATGCCGGTGCGGTAGCCCACGCGTTCGAGCACCGGCACCAGGACCTCGAGCTGGGTGTTGCCGGCACCGGCGCCGAAACCCCGGGCACAAGCGTCCAGAATGGACGCTCCCGCGTCGGCCGCCGCGATGGAGTTCGCCACCGCCATGCCGAGGTTGTTGTGCCCGTGGAACATCACCGGCACGTCGACCGCGGCGCACATGGCCGTGATGCGCTCGGTGACGTCGGACGGCAGGTAGTGGCCCGCGGAATCCATGATGCCCACGCCGGTGGCCCCGAACTCGACCAGGCGCGCGCAGTGCTCGGCGAGCCGGCCGGGGTCGGCCATGTGACTCATCAGGAGCACGGCGTGCGCCTCGACATCCTGCTCACGCAGGAAACCGAGGTGCCGTTCGGCCAGGCTGGACTCGGTGCAGTGGGTGCCGATGCGCACCAGGTCGACGTCGTGCGCGATGGCGTTCTTCAGGTCCTCGATCGTGCCCCAGCCGGGCAGCATGAAGACACTGAGCTTGCTGTTCGTCAGCGCTTCCCTGGTGATCGACAGCATCTCGGTGTCGCTGAGCCTGGCCTGGCCGACCTGGAGCGAGGAGGCGCCCAGCCCGTTGCCGTGGCCGACCTCGACCACCGGAACACCCGCGGCGTCCGCGGCCAGCGCGTAGGCGCGCAGCTGGTCCGCGCCGAGGCTGTGCCGAACGGCGTGGTGGCCGTCCCGCAGACTCGGATCGTGGATCTGGATCGGCTTGCCACCGGCGACGTCCTGGCTCGTTGCCTCGGTCATGAGTTCACCACGCCTGCCATCGAGAGCCGGTCCGCCGCGTAGCTCTCCGCGACCAGGAGCGCGGCGGAATTGATGATGTCGAGGTTCCCGGCGTAGCGCGGGATGCGGTCGCCGGACGAGGTGACCTCCACGGCGACGAAGCCCTTGCCGTCGTTCGCACTGCACGCCTTCACTTCGAAACCCCTGGCGAAGGAACGGACTTCGGCCGCGGCGCCCAGCACGACCGAGCGCAACGAGTCGGTGGTGAGGTCCTTGCCCAGCAGGGACATGGCGACCCGGAACGTCGCCGGCGGCCGCGCGGGGCTGATGTTGAGGATCGCCTTGACGTCGGCGACCCCGGTGAAGCCGCGGACCGCTTCCTGCGTGGTGCCCACGTACTCGTCGAGGTTCATCCGCGTCCCGCGGCCGATGCTCAGGGTGGCGGCGGTCGTCACCACCTCGATGTAGTCGATCTCGTGGGCCCGCGTGATCGCGTGCAGGATCGGCACCGCCGCCTGCCCGCCACAGCTCACCATGCTGAGGTCACGGTGCGCGGAGATGTCCGCCCGGTTGACGGTCGGGAAGATCATCCGCCCGCTCCGGCTGGGCGTCAGGTCGATGACCATCGTGCCGAAGGGCGAGAGCTGCTCCACGTGCTCCGCGTGGGAGGCCGCGCTGGTGGCGTCGAACACGACGTCGAACGGACGCTCGACGTCCACAAGGGACTGGATGCCGCCTGCCGAGACCGGCACCCCGAGCCGGGCCGCCTGCCGCAGCCCCGAAGTGGCTTCGTCCCGGCCCGCGACGAGCCCCAGGTCGAGGTGATCCGAACGAATGACCTTGGCCATGAGATCGATGCCGATGAGGCCCGCGCCGAGCACTGCCACGGACAGCCGGCCGGGCGCCGTCCGGTTGTCGTTGTAGGTCATTCGTCACTCCTGACGTGAGAGAACGTCTTTCCGGGCCACCACTGCGCCCCCGCGCGACACGGATCGGTCGCGGGCGCGCCGGCAAGCAGCGAGTCTGTCTCCGGGCCGCCGATCTCAACCATGATTGCCGGAAGGACCACCGGCCAACGTCTTCCGGGTTGCGGGCCGGACAGCGCGAACAGCCGTGACCGGGCCGCCGAGCAACGACGAAGATGACCAGGACCGGCGCCGGAGCATACTTGCCAAGGAGCGCAAGGACCGATCTCTTGAATGCTGCGCATGTTGGTTCCTGACAACCGTCGAATGTGCCGAGCTGAAACGGAGAATGACGTGACAGCCCCTTCCGACGCCAAGCGTGGCGCTTACCAGGCCAGGGCGGCCTCCTGATGACCGGTCCGACCCGGCCGTTGACCGGCGACGAGTACCTCGAGAGCATCCGCGACGAGCGCGAGATCTACCTCCACGGCAAACGGGTCGACGACGTCACCGAGCATCCGGCGTTCCGCCTCCCGTCCCGGATGATCGCCCGGCTCTACGACGCGCTGCACGACCCGCAATACCGGGACGTGCTGACCACCGAAATCCATTCCGGCGGCGGCCACGGCGGCTACACGCACCGTTTCTTCACCACGCCGCACAGCGCCGACGACCTGGTCGCCGACCAGCAGGCCATCGCCACCTGGTCCAGGCTGACCTACGGCTGGATGGGCCGCAGCCCGGACTACAAGGCCTCGCTGCTCGGCACGCTCGGCGCGAACGCCGAGTTCTACAACCCGTTCGCCGACAACGCGCGGCGCTGGTACCGGGAGTCGCAGGAGAAGGTCCTCTACTGGAACCACGCCATCGTGAACCCGCCGGTGGACCGGCATCGGCCACCGGACAAGGTCGGCGACGTGTTCGTGCACGTCGAGCGGGAGACCGACAGCGGCGTGATCGTGAGCGGGGCGAAGGTCGTCGCGACGAACTCCGCGCTCACGCACTACAACTTCATCGCCCACACCGGTCTGCCGATCAAGGACCGCAAGTTCGCCATCGTGGCCACCGTGCCGATGAACGCGCCCGGGCTGAAGCTGATCTGCCGCCAGTCGTACTCGGCCGCGGCGGACGCGACCGGCAGCCCGTTCGACTACCCGCTGTCGTCCCGGATGGACGAGAACGACGCCATCCTGGTGATGGACAAGGTGCTCATCCCGTGGGAGAACGTGTTCATCTACGGCGACGTCGCCAAGGTCGGCATGTTCAGCGGGCATTCCGGGTTCTTCGAGCGGGCCATGTTCCACGGCTGTACCCGGCTCGCGGTGAAGCTGGAGTTCATCGCCGGGCTGCTGGCCAAGGCATTGGACATCACCGGGGCCGGTGACTTCCACGGCGTGCAGGCCAGGCTCGGCGAGGTGCTCGCGTGGCGGAACCTGTTCTGGGGCCTGTCCGACGCGGCGGCGCGCAACCCGGTGCCGTGGCGGGACAACGCGGTACTGCCCAACCCGGACTACATCATGGCCTACCGGTGGTTCTCCCAGGTCGGCTACGCCAGGGTCAAGGAGATCGTGCTCCAGGACGTCGCGAGCGGGCTGATCTACCTGCCTTCGGGCGCGCAGGACTTCCACAACGCCGACATCCGGCCGTACCTGGACACCTACCTGCGTGGCTCGCACGGCGTCGACGCGGTCGAGCGGGTGAAGGTGATGAAGCTGCTCTGGGACGCGGTCGGCACCGAATTCGGCGGCCGGCACGAACTCTACGAGCTCAACTACACCGGAAACCACGAAAACACCAGGATCGAGCTGCTGCGAGGCCAGATCGGCGACGGGAAGCTGGACGGCTACCGCGCGTTCGTCGACCGCTGCCTCGCGGAGTACGACCTGGACGGCTGGCAGGTACCCGACCTCGCCCGATAGATCATGGAGCTTCACTGTGGACCTGTACCCGCTGAGTTCTCGGCAGAAAGACCCGGATGGCCTGGCGCGCACCTCCAGGCACGTCACCGTGCTCGCTCTTCGCATCAAGGGAGAGCTGCGCGTCGACGCTCTCAAGGGCGCGCTCGACGATGTGGTGGAACGACAGGAGGCTCTGCGCACCCGGCTCGACTACGACGAGCAGGACGGCACCGTAGGGTTTCAGGAGGTGCTGCCGCCCATGCCGGTCCCGCTGGCCGTGCACGACATTCCGGTGACTCCCGGCCGGTCCCGCGACGAAGCCGCCGCCGATCTGCTCACCGCGTTGAACGAGGAGTCGCTGTCGTTCCTGGTCGTCCCGTCGTTGCGCGCCACCCTGCACCGGTTCGACGACCATGACGCCGTGCTCACCGTCCTCACCCACCACCTCTTCAGCGACGGCTGGTCGGTCGGCGTGCTCCAACGCGAAATCGCGGCCTGCTACCGGGCCAGGGTGACCGGGATTCCGCACACGCTGCCGACACCGGTTCCGTACCGCGAGTTCGCGTCCTGGGAACAGGAGTTCCTGCGGGGCGAACAGGCGACGGCGGCCCGTCGCTTCTGGCAGGACAAGCTGGCCGGCGCCGAGATGTGCACGATGCCCACCGACCGGCCCCACCGCCCCGAGACCCGGACGGAACGGGCCGCGGTGCGGAACTTCTCGATCGATCCGGACACCCTCGCGAAGGTCACCGCGAGCGCGGCACGGCACCGGTGCAGTGTCTGGCACGTCTTCCTGGCGGCGTTCATGGTGCTCGTGGAGAAGGCCTCCGGCCGGTCCGACATCACCCTGCTGACCGTGAACAGCGGCCGGCCGGCCAGGGAGTTCTACAACACCATCGGGTTCTTCGCCAACCTCGTTCCCGTTCGCCTGGAGTTCGGCGGCTGCGAGAGCTTCCGCGACCTCATGCTCGTCGCCCGCAAGGAAAGCGCCCTGGCCCAGCAACACCAGCTTCCGCTGGGGTCGATCCTGGAAATGTACCCCGACCTGATGAAGGGCTCCGGCGATCCGCTGGCCCTGCCGGCCGGGTTCAACTACATCAGTTCACCGGCGGACCACGAGGACACCGAGTTCACCACCAGCGTCGAACCGGTGACCCTGCAGGAAGAACAGCCGGCCTCGTTCCGCCGCGGCGCGTTCATCTGGACTTTCCTCGTCGTTCCGGCGGGCGAATTCCGATGTGTGGTCGAGTACGAACCCGACGCGGTCGACGCGAGCACGGTCGATCGCTGGGGCGCCGACTTCATCGACCTGATCCTGGCGATGGCCGACCGGCCGGACCAGGCTTGGCACCGTGGGCAGACGGCGGAAAAGCCGCACAGTGGCGGAGGACTCTCGTGACGACAGTCATCGATCTATGGATCACGGAAAGCCCCAACAGCACGCTTCCCGGCTTCGGCGACCCGCTGGTGCTCGCGGCCGAATCGTTCAACCGGGCCCACCCGCGGTTCGAGGTGCGCATCCGCAAGGTCGAGGTTCATCTGATGCCCGAGGCGGTCGCCCAGGCGGTCGCCCAGGGAAACCCCCCGGACGTCGTGGAGTACACGTACTCGTCCACGCAGACCGCGCTGGACACGCGCGCCGCCAACGGCGATCCGCTGTTCGTCCCGATCCAGCGCGCGATCGGGGGCCGGACCGAGATCCTCGGGGAACCGGTGGTGGTCGAGGATCTCGTGCCCACCGTGCGCCGGTACTACAGCGTCGGCGGTGAGCTGGTCTCCGTGCCGAGCATGGTGACGACCAACCTCCTGTACGCGAACAAGACCGTGCTCGACCGGGCCGGGATCGAGCAGCTGCCCGTGACGTGGAAGGACCTCACGGCCGCGTGCGCCAAGATCGCCGAGCTGCCGGACGGCCCGGGGCACGGCGTCAGCTGGCCCAACTACGGCTGGGTGTTCCACATGGAGCTCGCCGGCCAGGGCGCGCTGCTCACCAACGGCGACAACGGCCGGTCCGGCCGGGCCACCCGGGTCTTCCTGGACTCGCCCGAGATGCTCAACTACGTCGGCTGGTGGAAGGAGATGCTCGACAGCGGCTACTACCTGCCGACCGAGGAACTCCACTACTTCACCTGCATGCAGGCCTTCGCGCGCCAGGAGATCGCGTTCGTCGTCACGTCTTCGGCCGTCGGCCAGATGATGGTCGGCATGGCCGCCGAAGCCGGCTTCGAACTCACGGCGGGCCAGCTGCCGCGTCCGGACGAGGAGTGCTCCCCCGGCGGTCCCGTCGCCGGCCATTCGCTCTTCTTGACCGCGGGCCTGCCCAAGGAGAAGGAGGACGGCGCCCTGGCCTTCCTCCAGCACCAGCTCAACGAGCACCACGGGGTGGCACGCATCTGCACCCCCGGAAATCCGATGACCTCACTTCCGATCACGCGGGCGGCGTACGAGCGGACCACGGCGGACGACTGGGCCGATCCGTTCCCCGGCTTCCGCAGCGCGACGGCGCAGGTGACCTCGGCGGGGCACACCCCGGCGGCGGCCGGTCCGATGGTCGGCAGCCTCAACAGCATCAACATCGTCCTCACCCAGGCGGCGGAGGACGTCCTGCTGAGGGGGGCGGAGCCGGCGGCCCGGTTCCGCGCGGCGACCGAGGAAGCCCAGCAGGTGCTCGACCGGTACAACGCGGCGGCCCTCGCCTACCCGCCCGTGACCCCGGACGACCTCTCGGCAGGCTGACGCGCACCAACGGTCCTTTCCTGGCGAATCCGCCGGGAAAGGACCGTTGTCGTCGGTGGCGGCGGACCCCGCACAAGCCGATCCACGTCGATGTCAAGAAACTGCGCACTGTCGAAGATGGCGGCAGCCACGAAATGCACGATCGGCGGGATCCCGGCGGCCGACCTGGTCAACGGAACGTGACCGGGTGCATGATGTCCGTCATGACTTGTCTTGCCCGTCGGATGTTCGAGCTCCTGGAGCCGATCTGCCTGGTCACCTTCTTCGCTGACGAGTGCAACGAGGAACTGGCCGCGCTCGGCCACCGCACCTACTGGGACGGCTACTTCGCCAGCCGTGCCGCGCCGCTGGGACGAGTGCCGGCGGAGGTCGTGCACGCGGCCTTCTACAGCTTCGCCGACGGGGAAGCCGCGCGGCACATTCCGAGCGCGTGGGAAACGATCCCGCCCGAGGCGTCCGTCGCCGCGCGGGAGCGGGGCAGCGCGGCCTCCGTACGGCGGATCCTCGGCGCCGAGCTGGCCGGCTCCCCCGGTCTGGTGCGCGCCGCCGACCTCACCACCAAAGCCGCGACGAGCGCGCCCACCGAAGGCCGGATGATGTACGCCGGGATGCGCACCCTCCCGGTGCCGGGCGACCCGGTCGCCCGGCTGTGGCATTCCGCGACCATGCTGCGCGAGCACCGCTGTGACGGGCACATCGCCGCTCTCGTCGGCGAGCGCATCGGCGGCACGGAGGCCCACATCCTGTCCGCGCTGGAGATGGGCATCCACCCGCCGGAGTCGTTCGGGCGCGTCCACCACCTGCCGAAGGCCCGGCTGGCCGCGGTCATGGACGGCTTGCGCGAGCGCGGGCTCGTCGACCCCGAGGGCTGGTTCACCGACGCCGGCCGCAAGACCAAGCAGCACATCGAAGCCCTGACCGACGAACTCGCCGGACCGCCGTACGACGCCCTCTCTCGCGCCGAGGTCGACGAGCTGGTGACCGAGCTCGAACCCATCACCGCGGCGCTGGTGGCCGCGGGGATCCCGGCGCCGGGCCGCGACTGACGAAAAGGGCGCCCGGATCGCTCCGGACACCCTTTCCGTGCGGCCGCGCGCTAAGCGGCCCGGTCGACCTGGTCACCGGTCGGGACGGACGTGACCACGGCTATGCCACGCCCGCGGCGGGAAGTGGCGAACCGTTTCATGATGGGCTGTTCGACGAACTTGAAGGTCGCCCAGGACAGCAGCAGGGTCACCGCGAACAACAGCGCCAGCACGGCGGCCGAGGTCAGTGTGCTCCAGTTCTCCCCCTGGCCCAGCAGGTTGTGGCCGGTGACGAGCACCAGGTGGTGCCACATGTAGAAGGCGAACGAGATGTCACCCAGCCAGACCATCAGCCGGTTGCCCGCGAACGTCGGCAACCGGTCGAGGTCGGCCCTCGCGCCGGCGGCGATGAGCAGACCGAGCGGAATCAGCATGACCGCGCTGAACTGGTAGAGCGGCCCGAACAGCGGGGTGACGAAGTAGGCGCCGACGGTCAGGGCGACCGCTCCGCCGAGCTTCAGCGGGAGCCGTCGCCCGGCGAGCACGACCTTGGCCATGAAAATGCCGAAGATGAACGTCAGCAGCTGTCCCGCCGGGCAGTGGAAGACGAACCACAGCTCCAGGTCGCTGAAGCCCTGCGGGAACTGCGTGCCGGCCGGCAGCAGCTTGGCGAAGCTCGGCAGCGAAAACACCGAAGCGGCCGAAATGAGCGTCCAGAGCCACAGCCGCTCCGGCCGGACCTTGTTGATCAGCTTGATGATGAACGGGAACGTGGCGTACATCAGCAGCTCGCACGACAACGACCAGGCGACCGGGTTGAAGCTGGTGCGGACGTCGAGGCTGGGGCTCCAGCTCTGCAGCAGCAGAGCGTTCAGCACGCCGCCCTGGAGCACCGTGCCGGTGATCGCCGTCACCGGGATGAGCGCGACCGCGAAGGTGATCAGGTGGTTGGGGTAGATCTTGAAGAACCTTCTGCGCCAGAACTTCGGGGCGGTGTCCCGCGGCCGCAGGGCGCAGGTGAGCACGAAGCCGCTCAGGATGAAGAAGAAGGTCACGCCGGTGAAGCCGCCCCCACCGAACAGCGTGTTCGTGACGGTCTGAGCGCCTTCCGAGGCGAAGGGGGCCAATACGATCGCGTGGAAGACAAAAACCATCAAAGCCGCGACGAAACGGAGTCCGGTCAACGACGGCAAACGCGTGGTCAGATTTCGCGCCGGGGCCGGCCCCGTACGGGATTGGGTTGCTTCCTGCGACATGGATCTACTCCCTGCTCCTGCTTTCGTGATTGGCAGCACCAGGAGTTTCGCACGGTGGAACACACCTCGACGCCTTCTAGAATTGCACGCGTGGGGTGCCCGGACGAGCGCCGAAAGTGACGTACCGCGCAGACGCGAACGGGGAAAGCCCTTGGAGTGAAGGCACTCGCGCGAGCGAGAAGCTTGCTCACCCAGGGCTTTCCCCGGCTGGATCAGGAAAGGCTGCCGGTGTCGATGACGAAGCGGTACCGGACGTCGGAAGCCAGGACGCGGTCGTAGGCGGCGTTGACGGCGTCGGGGGTGATGACCTCGACGTCCGCGGTGATGTCGTGAGCCGCGCAGAAATCGAGCATTTCCTGGGTCTCGGCGATGCCGCCGAACAGGGAGCCGGCGAGGGTCTTGCGGCCCATGACGAGGGAGAAGGCGGGCAGCGCCAGGGGTTCCGCGGGGAGACCGACGTTGACCAGGGTGCCACCGGGAGCGAGCAGGGACATCAGGGTGGCGAGGTCGGGGGGTGCGGTGACGGTGCTGATCATCAGGTCGAACCGGCCCGCGAGCCCGGCGATGGCGTCGGAGTCGCTGGTCGCGTGGTAGTGGGCCGCGCCGAGACGCAGGCCGTCCTCGAGCTTCTTCAGCGTCTGGGAAAGCACGGTGACCTCGGCGCCCATCGCGACGGCGAGCTTGACGCCGACGTGGCCGAGCCCGCCCAGCCCGAGCACGGCGACCTTCTTGCCCGGACCGGCGCCGTAGCGGCGCAGCGGTGAGTACATGGTGATGCCGGCGCACAGAAGCGGCGCGGCCCCGGCCGGGTCGAGGCCCTCCGGGACGCGGAGGACGAAGTCCTCGCCGACCACGATCTTCCCGGAATAGCCGCCCTGGGTGACGGTGCCGTCGGCGTCGGTGCCGCCGTAGGTGCCGACCATGCTCGCGCAGTCCTGTTCCTGCCCGGCCTGGCAGCTCGCGCACTCCCCGCAGGACCGGACCATGCAGCCGACCCCGGCCCGGTCTCCGGGCGAGAACCGCGTCACCTCCGCGCCGACCGCGGTGACGGTCCCGATGATCTCGTGGCCGGGCACCAGCGGGTAGGGCTGCGGCCCCCACTCCCCGCGCACGTGGTGGATGTCGGTGTGGCAGATCCCGCAGTACGCCACGTCGATCAGCACGTCCCGCGGCCCGACCTCGCGACGGTCGATCGTCGCCGCCCCGAGCGGGGCACCTTCTGCCGGTGCGGCAATCGCCTCAGTGGTGAACAAGGCTCAGCACTCTCCTCACGGGGCTCGTAAAACGACGGTGCCACCGAGTCAACCAGCCGCGTCCCCGCACCCGCGTATCCCACGTTGCCGAACCGGGCGGCGGCCGTTCCGGCAACCTCCCTGTTGCGCCGATCCGGAGCAGCCTACGAGACGTCAGCGGCGCGGAACGTGCGGATGATTCAAGAGATTCCTGTGCTCGCCGGCAGTATGGAGTAAGAAATGGACAAGTGCCCGTACGTACTGGACCGGAGCGGCAGTGACCTCCACCAGGAGAACAAGAACCTGCGCGCCCGCGGCCCGGTCACCCGCGTCGAACTGCACGGCGGATACACCGCGTGGTCGGTGACCGGTTACGAAGAGGCGAGGCAGCTGCTCGTCGACCCCCGGATCGCCAAGAACACCAAGGACAACTGGCCCGAGTTCCAGGCGGGCCGGGTGCCGCAGGACTGGGAGCTCTTCACCTGGGTCGCCATGGACAACATGCAGACCCGGGACGGCGCGGAACACGACCGCCTCCGCAAGCTCGTCGCGCGGGCGTTCACCAGCCGCCAGGTGGCGAAGTCCCGGCCGATCATCGAAGGCATCGTGAACCGCCTCCTCGACGACCTCGCGACGGTGCCCGCCGACGAGGTGGTGGACATCAAGGGCCGGTTCTTCTACCCGCTGTCGACCATCCTCGTCTGCGACCTGCTGGGGATCCGCGAAGAGGACCAGAAGGCCATGCTGCAGGGCGCCCAGGTGAACGCGAAGACGGACAACACCGCCGAGGAGGCCGAGGCCAACCTCCACCAGTGGCACGAGGCGCTCGGCCGGCTGGTCGAAACCAAACGGCGCGAGCCGGGCGACGACCTCACCACCATCATCATCAAGGCGACCGAAGACGACGAGGCGCCCCTCACCGACGAAGAGGTCGTCGGCTCGGTGCACCTGCTCATCGGCGGTGGCACCGAAACCACGGCCAACGTCCTGTGCCACACGCTGGTCGACCTGCTCACGCACCCGGACCAGCTCGCCGCGATCCTCTCCGGGGAAGCGAGCTGGGAAGCGGCGTGGGACGAGGAGGTCCGCAAGGACGGCGCCGTCGGCTCGATGCCGTTCCGTTGCGCGCTCGAGGACATCGAGATCGGCGGGGTGACCATCGCCAAGGGCGACCTGGTGCTCATCAACTACCTCGCGGCCGGCCGCGACCCCGCGAAGTACGGCGACACCGCCGACGAGTTCGACATCACCCGCGAGGACAAGAGCAGCCTCGGCTTCGGTTACGGCCGGCACCGCTGCCTCGGCCCCGCGCTGGCCACCATGGAGGCGATGGTCGCGCTGCCGGCGCTGTTCGAGCGGTTCCCCGACCTCAAGCTGGCCGTCCCGGCCACCGAGCTGAAGCCCGCGCCGACGTTCATCTTCAACGGGCCCGCGGAAGTCCCGCTGCTGCTGAAGGGCTGAAGCGCCCGAGGGAAGGAAACATCGATGCAGGCCGTCGTGGGTACCAGACCACTTTGCAGCCGGCTCAGCTCCGGGGACGGAGCGCCGATCCTGGTTGCCGACTTCCAGCCGCTCACCGCGGCGCCGCGGCTCAGCAAGCTGGTGAGCGACGCGGCCGCCGGTCACCCGGTCCACCAGGTGGATCCCCGGGGTGCGCTCTCCGGCGACCGGCTCTACGCCGCCGTGCCGGAACTGGCGGACGAGACGGCGGCGCTCTTCCGCGCCGCCGAATCCTCCGGGGCACCCGACCGGCGGGTGTTCGTCGTGGGTCACTGCAGCGCCGCCGCGCTGTCCCTGCAGATCGCCGACCGGCTGGCCGGCGATCGGGAAGTCACCGCCATCCTGGTTCAGCCGACGTGGCCCGGCACGGACCACGTCACCGAGCGGTTCGCCGAGTTCCAGGGAAAGCTGGGCGTGGGCAGCCGCCCCTGTCCTGACCTGGACGGCGATCCGTGGTCCTGCGTCGCCGCGATGGAACAGCTCATGCAGGACGGGCTGGCGGGGCTGGCGAAGCGGCTCGGCCTCAGCAAGGCGCCCCTGGCGTTCTCCGAGCTGCTGGTGTCGTACCGGACCTGGCTCGCTTTCCTGCTGGCCTGCCGCAACGACCAACCCGTGAAGGTGCCCTCCGACGCGGTCGCGATCTCGGTGCTGACCGACGAGCCCGGCTTCGTGGTGCCCGGGACCGTGCCGGGACGGTGCCGGATCACCCCGCCGCCCCCGGCGGAACGACCCGACGCCGTCACGCCGGAGCTGGCCAAGCACGTGCTCGACCAGGTCGACAGCTACTGAGCCGCAAGGCGACCACACAGAGGCGCTTCTCGTCCGACAGGGCGAGAAGCGCCTCTTTTCTTTCCTGGTAACCGAAACGAGAACCCCGGCCCTGTCCGGGCCGGGGTTCTCGTCATGTCCGGTGCTGTGTTTGCTACCGCGGCAGCGCCGACCGCGGGGACCTCAGCGACGCGCGCAGCAGCTCCCGGTACTCGTCGACCATCCCGATGATGGTCTGCCGATCGAAATCGCGGCTGTTGAACCGCACGTGCCCCACCACGTCCCCGGCCGGGTCCAGGTAGAAGTCCCACAGGTTGCCGTCCGGGATCTCCGAGATGTCGTCGGACGAAATCAGGCGGCGGCGGAGCCCGGTGTAGCGGATGTCGCCGATGCCCTCGGTTTCCAGTTCCGGCGGGAACTGGGAGATCTGGAACCCGGTGATGACACTGTCCACATTGGAGGCCGGACCGCGCATCAGTTCCGGGTCGGACTGGGCGATGACGTCGTTGAACGGCAGCTCGTAGGAGTACGCCTCCAGCAACGCGGCCCGGGTGCGGTGCACCAGGCCGGCGAAGTCCGCACAGCCGGACAGGTCGGTCCGGATCGGCAGGAAGTTGAACAACGCCCCCACCGTCTGCTCGAACTCGGGCTCCCCGCGACCGGACGTGAGGATCGGCGAGACGATGTCGCTCACGCCGGTCCGGCGGTGGAGGAACAGGTTGAAACAGGCGTAGAGAACCATGAACGGCGAGCTGTGCAGCGACTTGGCCAGTGCGGTGACGGCGCGGGTCAGCTCCTGGTCGAACAGGAACCGGTACGCCGAATAGACCGGCGGGACGTCCAGCCGCCGGGGCCGGTCGGTGGGGAGGGTGAGGAACGTCCCACCCGCCAGCTTGGTCTTCCAGTACTCGTGCGCGACGGCCGTGGACTCGCTCTGGCGGGCTTTCTGCTGCCAGGCGACGTACTCGCCGTACTGGCGCATCGCCGGCAGTTCGGGTGCGGGCAGCCCGCGACGTGTCGCGTAACAGATGACGAAGTCACGCATGAGGACGTTCATGGACCAGCCGTCACTGACCGTGTGATGGGTGACGAGCACGAGCACCGCGTCTTCGTCGTCGAATCGGCCCAGTCTGGCTTGCAGCAACGGCCGTTGCGTGGCGCCGAGCCTGCCGGCCTGGTCGACTTCCTCGATGAACTCGTGCGCCCGGTGCTCGCGGTCGGCCTGCCCCGGCGCCGACGGAAGGTCGACGACGGTCAGGTCCACCGGGCCCGGCGGGTAGACGCAGGCACAGGGCGCGTCCTCGTCCCTGATGATGGCGGTGCGGAGCGCCTCGTGCCGCGCGACGACGTCGTTCAACGCGAGCTGCACGCTCGACAGGTCCAGCTGCCCGTGCAGGCGCCAGCCGCCGAGCACCAGCCCCCGCGGGCCGAACACGCCGAGGTCGTCACCACGGTCGAAGGCGTACAGGAATTCCTCGTTGGCCGAAAGCGGGCGGCTGGCCGACGCTTCGCCGGTGCTCGGCCGTTGCTGTTCGATGGTCATTTGCTGTCGTCCATTCCGGCTGTCGCCATGATTTCCTCCTCCGCACCGGACCCGGCCACCGTCTCCTCGGGGGTCACCGCCGGCGGGCGCGTGCGGAGTCCCCAGGCCGCGATGGCCGGGCACAGCAGCCCGAGCAGCAGGAAGGCCACGCCGAGCCCCATCCACCCGGCGAAACCCTGGTTGGCCACGACCCCGAGCAGCACCAGCGGCGCCACCGTCATGCTCAGCGTGGTGATCATGTTCAGGAATCCGTCGTACTGCCCCTGGGCGTGTGCCGGCGGCAGGTTGAACTCGAACACGAACCGGCCGGAGATCAGCCAGATCTGCGCGATGGCGGACACCGCGACCCCGCCGAGGAGCAGGACCGTCGCCAGGACCGGGGTCTGCCCGGGCATCAGGGCCATCATCAGGTACCCGATGATCAGCGTGACGCCGCAGCGGAGCAGTGCCGAGCCGCCCTGGCGCAGGGTCTTGACGTTCCTGCTGAGCCGCATCTGGAGCAGGATGGCCATCGCGGTGTTGAGCACGTAGACGACGGCGACCGTCCAGGGCGGCGCGGACGTGTACACCACGATCCACACCGGCAGGAGCATGTTGTCCACGAGCATCGACATCGACAGCGCACCGGAGACCAGCGCGAAGGCGATGAACGGCTTGTCCCGGAACACGATGAACCGGCGGGCCTTCGCCTCCCCGGTGCTTTCCGGCTTCGGCAGCGGTTCGTAGTCGGGGATCTTGAGCGTGATGAAGACGTCCACCAGGTAGGCGGCCGCGCAGAACAGGAACATCGCGCGGTAGGCCCAGGGAGTGCCGATCGAAATGCCGATGCCGGAGACGAGCGCGCCGACGGTGAGGCCGATGTTCCCGATCGACTGGACCTGGCTGCGGAACGTGATCGTTTCCGCACCGCCGATCCGGCGCATCAGCGCCCCTTCGGAAGCCATGTAGGTGAACGCGAAAATGTTCATGCACACGATGAGGATCATCAGCGACCAGAAACCCTGGATGAACACGTAGCTGCCCATCCCGGCCAGCTGTCCGGCCAGCCCGAACAGCACCACCCGGCGGGGCCCCAGCCGATCGGCCAGATCGCCCGCATAGGTGGTGAGCGGCAGGCCGACCAGTCCGCCGACCGCGATCGCCAGCGCGGTCCCCGAATTCGAGATCCCGACGATCTGCGTGCAGTAGAGCACGTAGATCGGCAGGAAGACGCCATTGGCCAGCATGCCCATGGCGAAGCCCAGGACGTACGCCCGCTGGGGTCCCGGCGGCGGGACATGCTCCTTGGCATACGCGACAGGACTGAAAGTCATCATGAACCCGCTCTCTGAAACGCGCGAAGCGCGGCCTGAGTATTGGTGTCCGCAAGGTCCGCTCCCGGAATGCTCTCGGGTCTCCACCGCGGAGCACGTCTTCTGGAGCGCGCTGTTCTCCTCTCCGGCGCGGCTCGCCGGGCTCGACAATCCGGGAGATGCGAGCCGGCCGCGCTTTCCGCCACGGTGGACGAAGGTCCAGTACGAAGCGGTCGAGAACCAGCGGCGTCGCCCTGGGGGAAACCGAAGCACGTGACGTGACGGAGGAAGCACGGTAATGGCTGACAAGGAAGACTTCGACGTCGTCGTCATCGGCGGCGGTCCCGGAGGTTCGGCGACAGCCGGGCTGCTGGCGCAGCAGGGGCACAAGGTGCTCGTGCTGGAGAAGGAGAAGTTCCCCCGGTACCACATCGGCGAGTCGCTCATCACCGGTTCGATGCCGACGATCGAGGCCCTCGGCCTGCGTGAGCGGCTGGACAAGATGGGCTACGTCCGCAAGTACGGCGGCACGCTGATGTGGGGACGCAACCAGGGAGCGTGGGACTTCCGGTTCACCGAGGCGTCGGAGTACGAGTACACCTTCCAGGTCCGCCGGGCCGACTTCGACTCGGTCCTGCTGGGGCGGGCCCGCGAACTCGGCGCGCTGGTGATCGAGGAAGCCACGGTCCAGGACGTGCTCTTCGAGGGTGAGCGTGCCGTCGGCGTGCGGTTCCAGCGCAAGGGTGACGCCGAAGCGACGACCGTCGGCTCCAAGCTCGTCATCGACGCGTCCGGCCAGCAGCACCTGATCCCGCGCAAGCTCGACCTCATCGAGTACCACAACGACCTGCGCAACATCGCGGTCTGGGCGTACTTCCAGAACTGCAACCGCTACAGCGGGACGCGGTGGGGCGACACGCTCACCGAGAACCGCCCGCACGGCTGGTTCTGGTTCATCCCGCTTTCGGACAGCACGGTGAGCGTCGGGTACGTGACGCCCATCGAGGAGTACAAGAAGGCGGGCAAGTCGCTCGAGGAGCTGCACGCCAGCGAACTGGCCGCGGCCGACGAGATCACCTCGCTCACCGCGCCCGCCACCCGGGTCAGCGGGTACCGCACGATCAAGGACTGGTCCTACACCTGCAAGAAGTTCTACGGCCCCGGCTGGGCGCTGGTCGGCGACGCCGCGGCGTTCATCGACCCGCTGCTGTCCACCGGCGTCGGCCTGACCCTGCGCGGTGCGCTCGGCCTGTTCGAGACGGCCAACCTCGCGCTGCGCAACCCGGACCAGGAGAAAGCGCTCTACGAGCGTTACGAGCGCAACTACCGCGAGTTCCTCAACTCGCTGCTGGAGTTCGTCCGGTTCTTCTACGACCGCACGAAGTCCAAAGAGGACTACTTCGAGGCGGCGCAGCAGAGCATCGACCCGAAGCGCCTGCGGCCGCGCAAGATCGACTTCGCCCGGATGCTGTCCGGGGTCTCCGGCATGCGCGACATCTTCGACGGACCCCTGGCGCTGCGGGCGTTCCGCGACAGCGACGCGCCGGACGTGCCGGACACGCTGGCAGGCTAGGGATGGGGAACACGGACATGGAATCATTTGTCATCTCCGCGCGGTTCGCCGAGCAGGTGGCGCGGACGCCGGACGCGGTGGCGGTGTCCGCCGGCGCGGACGCGCTGACCTACCGCGAACTGGACGAGCGGGCCAACCGGCTCGCGCACCGGCTCATCGGGCTCGGCGTCCGCCAGGACGACCGGGTGGCGGTGCTGCAGGAGCGGTCGATCGACCTGGTGGTGGGGATCCTCGCGACCGTCAAGGCCGGCGGGGTCTACGTCCCGGTGCACGAGGACTACCCACCCGACCGGCGGCAGTGGGTCGTGGACCACGCGGAAGTGACGGTGCTGCTGGCCGACACCACCACGCTGGCCGGCGGCCTGCCGACCGGGGTGCCGGTCGTGGTCGTCGACGACGATCCGGAGACCGCCGGGCAGCCGGCCACCGACCCGTCGGTGCCGATCCACCCGGACCAGCTGGCCTACGTGATCCACACGTCCGGCTCCACCGGCCACCCCAAGGGGGTCGCGGTGACGCAGCGGGACGTGGTGCGGCTGATCTTCAACACCCAGTGGACGGTCGAGCGGCACGCGCGGGTGCTGATGGTGGCGCCGTACGCGTTCAACGTGTCCACCTACGAGATCTGGATGCCCCTGCTGCACGGCGGCCGGATCGTCGTCGCGCCGCCCGGGCACCTGACGCCGGCCTCCCTGCGCGAGCTGATCGCGGCGGAGGGGATCACCGGGATCCACCTGACGGCCGGTCTGTTCCGGGTGCTCGCGGAGGAGTCGCTCGAGACGTTCACCGGCCTGACCGAGATCCTCACCGGCGGCGACGTGATCGCCCCGAACGCGGTGCGCCGGGTGCTGGACGCCTGCCCGGACATCGTGATCCGGGCGATGTACGGGGTCACGGAGTGCTCTCTGTTCTCCGCGCACCACCCGCTGACCGCGTCCTACCGGCCCGGCACGCTGGTGCCGGTCGGGGACGCGTTCAACGACGTCACGATCCACATCCTCGACGAGCGGCTCACCCCGGTGCCGAGGGGCATCGAGGGCGAGATCTACATCGCCGGCCGCGGTGTGGCACGGGGCTACTTCGGCCGCACGGACCTGACCGCGGAGGTGTTCGTCGCGGACCCGTTCGGCGAGCCGGGCGCCCGGATGTACCGCACCGGGGACCTGGCGCGCCGCAACGACGACGGCCTGATCGAGTACGTCGGCCGGGCGAGCAGCCAGGTGAAGATCCTCGGCTTCCGGGTCGAGCTCGCCGAGGTCGAAGGGGCGCTGAGCAGCTACCCCGGTCTCGCGCAGGTCGTCGTCGTGGTGCGTGAGCTCGAGTCGGGCGAGAAGCGGCTCGTCGGGTACGTCGTGCCGGAGGCCGGTGACATCGACCTGGGCGCCCTGCGCGCGCACGCCAGGGAGTCGCTGCCCGACTACATGGTCCCGGCCGCGATCGTCCAGCTCGAGTCGCTTCCGCTGACGTCGAACGGCAAGCTGGACCGCAAGGCGATGCCGGAGCCCGACTTCGAGGCCGCGTCGGCCTACCGGGCCCCGGAGACGCCGCTGCAGGAGAAGCTGTGCGCGATCTTCGCCTCGGTGCTCGAGGTGTCCCAGGTCGGCATCGACGACAGCTTCTTCGACCTCGGCGGCCAGTCGCTGCAGGCGATGCGGCTGCTCAGCCGGATCCGGGCCGAGGTGGACGCCGACCTGCTGATCAACGTGCTGTTCGACATTCCGACGGTGGCCGGGCTGGCCGACCACATCGACGACGCCGCCGCGGCGGCCTGAGCCGGAGGGAGAGACCGATGGCAAACCCGTTCGAAGAGCCGGACGCCAACTACGTCGTCCTGCGCAACGACGAGAACCAGCACTCGCTGTGGCCGGCGTTCGCGCCGGCGCCCGGCGGCTGGACCGTCGTGCACGGGCCGGGCCGCCGCGAGGAGTGCATGACCCACATCCGGGAGAACTGGGTGGATCTGCGCCCGCGCTCGGTCACCGAGTTCATCACGGCCCAGGCCGGGACCTGACCCGGCCGGACCTGCCCGACCATCCGATTCCGCCCGGCGAACCTCGGTTCGCCGGGCGGAATCGGTTGTCGGCGGGCATCGCATCGCGGAAGATGCGCCGCGGCCGAGCCCGAAGACACCATTGAGCCCGATGCCGGCCTCGCCGCCCTCGTACCCCACCGATGGCCACCGCGGCCTGACGATCCAGCAAGGAGACCCACGCATGACCGAAGCGGCAAGATGGGAACTGCTGTTCAAGCGCGACGACCTCACGGTCAAGGAGGTGCGCGAGGTCGAGGCGGCGGAGCTCGGGGCGGGCGAGGTCGAGCTCGCGGTCGAGCGGCTGGCGCTGACCATGAACAACGTGACCTACGCGCGGTGGGGCGCCATCCCGCCGCTGAACTTCTGGAGCGCGTTCCCCGCCCCGGACCCGGTCCTGGGCCGGCTTCCGGTGTGGGGCTTCGCCCGGGTGTCGCGGTCGAACCACCCCGGTTACGCGGAAGGCGACCGGTTCTTCGGTTTCCTGCCGTCGTCGAGCCACCACGTGGTCCGGCCGGAGCCGGCCTCGCGCGGGTTCGTGGACACCACGCCCGGCCGGTACTTCGCCCACCCCTGGTACCAGACGTTCCAGCCGGCCGGCGCGGCCGACCACCGCGACGACCGCCGGGCCCTGCTGCGGCCCGTCTACCCCGCGTCGTTCCACGTCGCCGGCTTCATCGCCGGCCAGGCGGGCGATGACGGGCTCACCGTGCTCATCACCTCCGCGTCGAGCAAGGTGGCCATCGGGATCGCGCACCGCCTGCGCGGCAACGCGAACGTACGCACCATCGGGCTCACCTCCGGCGAGCACACCGGTTTCCTCACCGGCCTCGGGCTGTTCGACGAGGTGACCACCTACGACGAGCTGCCTGCGGTGCCCGCCGGTCCGGTCCTGTGCGTCGACCTCGCCGGTGACGCCGAGGTGCTGACCGCCATCCACGGGAAGTTCCGGGCCGGCCTGGCGCACATCGCGCTGCTGGGCTGGACCCACGGCGCGCAGCCGCCCCCCGAGCTCAACGACCCCGCGCCGGAACTGTTCTTCACCCCCGCGGTCGAGGGCGCGACGATCGAGGCGGAGGGCGAGGACGCGTTCTTCGCCCGCTACCACGCCGCGGAGGACGAGTTCATCGACGCCACCGAGTCCTGGCTGACCGTCGAGGCCGGCAGCGGTCCCGAGGCGGTCGCGGCGGTGTTCCGGAGCCTGGCCGACGGCACCCACCCGGCGAACGGCTTCACGATTCTCACGCCCTGAGCACGGCCACACGGAAAGGGCGCCGGGACTTGCTCCCGGCGCCCTTTACTATCCGGTCAAAAGTAGGCCGGCCCCCACGCGGCAGGGGTCCGGCAAAGTCTCTTGGCGAGGGTGGCTGCGAGGGGTTTCTTTGTCTCGAATGACCAAGGCCGGCAGTTAAGGATTCCTCTGCCGCGCAAGCGGTCAACGGAAGGCCGTGAATGTCGCATTGAGGGATCACGATCCGCATTGCGCTCCATACTGCCCAAGTCATGCGTATGAACGGACTAATGCGATGTCGAACT